>NZ_FMUF01000046.1:0-1571 GCF_900100985.1 Nitrosospira sp. Nsp1 | reverse complement strand
AGCTGTATCATTTGCTTGATCATTTGATTGCTCCTTGAGGTAGGGTTCAACTCTGTATTCGTTATCCTCTGTATGCTGTTTTACTGTGGCTTATTCAAGTCGCCCCATCCCCCTGTAATGCGGGAGCGGGGCGATTCAGGCAGTTCAGGCCACTGCTCAGATTCTCCAGTTAGCCCTTTACGGTACGATACGGTTGTTAAGGATGACTTTACTCTGGCCGTTCCAGATGACGTCGGTCAGGTTGGAGTAGCGGGTGACGATCTGTGCCACGACGCCGCCGGCAAACAGGCCCGACCAGCCCAGTACCACGAAGCCCCAGTGCAGCGGGGCGCTAAACAGTTCTTCCATGAACCAGAAGGCATGGCCCCATTCGTTCAGACCCACGTTCGGCAGAATCATGAGCGGACCCGCGATGGCCATGACCAGTGGGAACGAGGTGCCCCGTGCGTACAGCGGCAACCGCGTCATGGCATACAGGTAGGTGGCCACGCCGCAGACGATATACATCGGGAAGGAGCCATAGAACACGACTACGTGGCTCGGGGTGAAGCTGGTGTCGCGGATGATGACCTGGTGCCAGGAGGCGTCTTGCTCGGTGAAGAAGCTGCCGCCCCAATACACGCCAAAGAGATAGACGCCCAGCCACATCATAAAATAGAAATAGCGTTTGACCTCAAGCTTGGGGTCGAGGTTGTCCAGGTTGGTATCTCGTGTTTTCCAGATCCAGCCCCAGGTCACCAGGGCAAACAGCGGCATGACGATCATGTGTACCCGCCATAATCCCATCCAGACTTTCTCAAACTCCGGTTCCATCGAGTCCATCCCGTGCGAATATGCATAGGTCCGCTGATACCACACCCAGAATATCGCCACCGCCAGCATGGTGATGAGTCCAAATTTGTACCACTTCGAATCGTACCATTCCGACATGTCATAGTCGCGGCCGCGAGACTTGGCAGCGCTTGACGTTTCCAGTATTGTTGCCATTTTCAGTACTCCTTTAGATAACTAAACTATCCGTTACTGTTTGAGCGATTTAACTTCATTCCCCATAAATATCAAAAGTTTTATGGGGATGAGTCGCGTTACATCATTCACTCTTGCAAATACTCCGCCTATCAGGCAAAGATTTGAAAGCCGTTCCAGAATAGTGCTATTCCAAGCAGACCCAGCAGGCCAAACTTATACATCGTTGATTCGTGCAATGACGGCATGCCGGAAGCACGAACACCTGCTTGCGGATAACTGTGCAACCTTCGATGTTTTGTTGCCATTTCAGTACTCCTTTTGGTTAACTCACTACCACTTCTTCCAGGACCTCTTACTAACGCAGTTAGCAAGTATTATGCTTGCAATGAGCAAGTGGTTAGAGTATAGACCTGGAGACGGATAGGGGTGTAGTCTGTTAAATTAGTTATCAGAGTTCTATTTTTGAAACGATGGGTGGTCCCTATGCAAGACCTGAATGACCTCTATTACTACGTCCAAGCCGTGGATCATGGCGGCTTTGCTCCGGCAGGCCGGGCCCTGGGCATGCCGAAATCGAAGCTTAGCCGCCGCATCGCCAAGCT
>NZ_FMUF01000001.1:0-260079 GCF_900100985.1 Nitrosospira sp. Nsp1 | reverse complement strand
GAGTAATTCACCGCCGCGGCGGTGAAGAAGCTCGTGATGTGCGCCAGGGCGAGTCCGGAGCCGCGGCTCATGAGGAATTGAAACAGCAGCGCGTCTATGGCGACGCTCAACAACCCAACCGCGGCAAAGCGGCCGGCGGCACCGGCCGGGACGGTGCCGCCGGCCAAGGTTATGAGGCGTTGCAGGTAGGTCCACTGCGGGCGGACTGATAATTTGGAGGTGCCGTGGGTGCGATGGGTGCCATGGGTGCGATGGCGAAAGCGGATGGGCACTTCCACGACCCTGAGTTTGCCTTGGCCGGCCATGAGCAGTTCGAGCAGGAGTGCATGGCCGTGTGCGGGTTCGGCAATGGTGGCGGTCAGTTCCCGCCGGAAGGCGAAATATCCCGAGGTGGCGTCGTTTACGTCGCAGAGGGGGCGGGCAAGCCAGTTGGCGAGGCGCGAGAGCCATCGGCGCGGCAGGGGTTCTCCTTCGGTGCTGCCGCCCGCTACGTAGCGGCTGCCGATGGCGATGTCGCAGCTTCCGGCCAGTATGGGGGCAATCAGGGCGGGCAACCGTTCCGGCGGGTGGCTCAGGCCTGCATCCATCACGACGATGATATCCCCGCGCGCCGCTGCCGCGCCAGCCAGGATGGACCGGGTGAGACCGGGTTTTTCCCGGCGTTCGATCAGCCGTACATTCGCCCGTTTTTCCCAGGCACGCACTTTGGCGGGCGTGCCGTCGCTCGAGTTGTCGTCAACGACAATGATCTCGAAGTCCTCCGGCAGGTCAAGCTCGTACAGGCGCGTCAGCAAGGGGTCGATGCTGTCGGCCTCGTTGAACGTGGGGATCACTATGGAAACTTGCGCCAAGGTTACCTCTAAAAATTGATCAGCAGATTTGTCTTATCCGTAATCCGATATCGTTGACATTCGATGAAGATATGACGAGCCTCAATCGGGGCATTTACTGCGCTGCATCCTGTGAGGTCGAACCAGACAACGGTTTTCTCTCAGTCTCAGCGTGTGAGCCTGCGGATTTTACTCCTGGCTCATCAGTCCAACTGAGGATTTTCCCACGGTCAGGGCGATGCAAATTCATGACGGGTAAGCTTTGGAATCACTCTACTTTTTTTCTGAGCAGCGTGACGTCCGTTTCGCAGCACTTTTTTGAAATTAAAAATCTCAGGAGTGGGCACAAGATGAAAGGGCAGCGATAGGATGAGAAAGGCGATGCGAAGGGTCGGCTATTTGGCAAGCACTTGGCGAACTCAGGAAAACAGACGATATGTCCATTAAACCCGAGGCCCGCTCCATTTTGCGCGAATCAGGGCGCGTTACGTCAACAGACCTGGTATTGCGACCATCGTAAAGACTACCAAGATGCGACTTGTCATGCGCTGTTATGGCACTGCCATCCGATTTCGCCAGCCCGGCTGGTGCTTCGATTGCCTTAAGCGCTTATTCCACCTTCCTTGTATAAACCTAAATCCGGTAGTTGACCGCTCATCTGATAGATCAATGTTATGATTAATAACAATATTTCATATTATTTGACGCTCACCTTACGGGTGAGGTCGCTACGGGGAGAATTGCACAGTTTTTGTGGCACATTGCTGCGTTGCAGCTTCTTGGAATGGAACGGCGCCCCGAAGCGTCGCCCGAGGGACCCCGCGCAGCGCAGGGGATGCCGCGATCGCGTTCCACACGCAAGGGGGCGCCCGCATCCCGCTTCGGGGTCGCACCTTCCTGTGGAAGGCACTGCTCCGCCCTGCGCGGTCGCATTCCGCGTCGTTGCGCCTTGCCCTGCACCCCAAAAACCGTACACTTCACCCCGTCCAACTACCGGATTTAGGTTAAATCATTTTACAAGGCCGGCCTGGCGATCAGCATAGTAATGTCGGACGGGATTCAGCTTATCGTCAAGTTCGTATACCAGCGGCCGCCCTGTGGCGATGGATAGCTTTATTAGCTGGACGCTGGACAAATCGTCCAGTTGCATCACTAGTGCACGCAAAATATGCTTGTGAGCTACGATGAGAACCCGCTTTTCCTGTCGAATTTCCGGCAGAATTACCTCTTCCCAGTAGGGTAACACCCGCAAGAGGGCTTGCTGCATGCTCTCAGCAAGGGGCAATTCCTGCTTGTCGATATTCGAGTAGCGCTGCTGATTTCCCGGGAACCGCGCATCACAGGGGTCGAGCGGCGGCGGCCGTGCATCAAACCGCAACTGGGAGCCGAGGATGGGCCAGACGCCAAATTTCCTGATCGCCTTCAGAGGATCGATCCCTTCCAGCGCGCCATAGTGTCGTTCGTTTAGACGCCAGCTCCGCCGTACGGCCGATTCATCGACCCCCATCGCTCTTAATACGATACGCAGCGTCTCCGTAGCCCGCTGGAGTTCCGAGGTAAAACATATATCGAACTTATATCCCGCCTCCCTGAGCAGACGGCCAGCTTGCTCGGCCTCCTGTTCACCTCGTGGCGTCAGGGCAACGTCATTCCAGCCGGTAAAACACCCATCCCGGTTCGAGATACTTTCCCCGTGCCGCAACAGAACGAGTTGTGTCATACGCCGGTTTACCTGTCCAAGCCAGATAAGTGGTAGTTGATGCTGGAACTTGGCGTTGCAAAAGGGCGCATGCTCTCTATTTTTCGTTCGTAGACGTCGAATCTGAAGTGGTCGCTGAGTATATACAATCTTAGTATGGACAGCCATGGGTAAAATGCTGTCAAAAGGCTAATGGACCCAAAATAAATATTGATAAAAAACCGAACCGTAGAGTCCCAGATTGGGGCGTTCTACCGGATCGCCAGCAGGGGGCCTTCTGATAATAAATACCACTGATTGGTTTCAGGAATGCATGAATGGGTCATGTTTTAGTCAGGATGGGCCCCGGCATCAAGGAGTGTCCTTGCCGGAGCGATGCTCAAAGAATGCAGCGTGTGAGAGATCACCCAGTATGGCTGAGATTTCTTGGACAAAGGGACAAAGCAATGAAAACCGGGGCCGCATATTATTTTTTGCCCCAGCAGGAAACGGTATGATCGATAATGAGACGGTTGGTTTCGGCATCGATATCATAGGTCCGGTTGAAATCTGGAGCCCCTGGCCAACCGGAGTCGATAAATTCCCTGGCATTGAAATACTTTGTTTTCGCATAACGAGGGATGACATGGAAGTGCACATCCGGATCGACCATCATTAACATCAGGTAATTCAACCGGTCATAATTGAAGGCCTTGGCCAAGGCAGACTCTAGTTGTGATATTACTTCGTGAAGCTCAGTAAAGCTTTCCTGGCTAAGTGCCGAGAATGAGCGAACTGGCTCATGAGCGGCTAAAATCAGGGAACCAAGCGTTAGCTGGGCTGGACGCAACATGACGCTCCAGTACTGATATTGATGAATTATTGTTTGTGGTGCGCCAAACTTCCGCATGGTTGCGTTAAAGACCGGCATATCCGGCGGCGGGGTATTGATAATCGAAGAATCCATAAGATTTGATAATTGATGGGTTTCGTCCGGCTGAGTTCAAATCAATTGTTTAGCGGCATCGCTTGCAGGATCGATACGAAACATATCGGCACAATCAGCTGTTTTGTGCAATGACGCTGGGAAAGTCATATAGTGTTGCCGGCATACCGATGAGGCAGGGTTGAAATTGACCGCATATGCCGGATTTCGCGCTTTTCCGCATGACGAATGGTGGTGTGCATACATCGGCTGAAAGATTTTTTTTCTGGATAATTCTGCCGCTATAATCTTCATCTTCCAACGTGTTCCTCCTTCGGCGATTATCAGCAGTCTCCACATTGATGCATTGATACCCTCTCGAAAGTGCACCCTATCACCATGCAGTATATACGGCTATTAGCAGATATTGCCATTCGCCCCCGCCGGTCCAACGTTTAAGCTAAATAAAATCAAAGAGAATATACTCAAGATGTCTTAGTCCAAACGGACTATTTGTCCCGCTATGGTAAAGGGTTATTTTATTACCTGGTATTGCTGGTGCGGCGACGTATCACGCAAATAGCTGAAACCTTTAGAGAGCCTCTGAACAAAACTATATCTTTTTGCAGCATGTCATCGCCTCTTCTTCATATTGTTGGTTGATTATCATACAAGAGAATTAAATAAGGATCTTGGAGGGTATGTGATTTACTGTCCTTCTTGACAGCCTGCCTGTGGATATGAGGACTCATGAAGATTATCAATAGTTTCAGCATTGACAGGATTACCCGGGACTTGAGTGGCGCGATGTGGATTCTTGCGCGACTGCCGGAGGATAACTCGGCGGCGACGGCTATCCACCGATGCTTCCAGCATGAGGTCTGGCGTGAGATCAGGCCCCGCGATCGTCTGGTAGCGTGCGTGGCTCTGCCGTTCGTCCCATTCGTGGTTGCTGCGCTGGTAATGGTGTTTACTACGCTCAACGGAGGCGCCATAAAGAAGCGGACAGGAAAGGGAATCATTCGGCAAATCCTGGAGCAGGTCGGTCTTGCGGCCCGGTTTGCGATCCTGTCTCCCTGGTACTATATCTTCGAACTGCACGACGACGATAAGAGAAAGCATGCGGGTGAGTACCTGAATCGGCTTGAAACAAAAGCCGGGCTGTACCTTTTTTTGCGCGACCACAATGGTGGACTTTCAATCCCCCCGGAGCGGAGCACAATATGTATAAAAGATAAAGCACGTTTCATGGCCCGCTGCCGTGAGTTCGGAATCAAGACTGCGCCCGTCCTCCTGAGTGTGGAGAAAGGAGAGGTCACGGCGGTCGATTGGAACGGACCGGGCCTGCCCGAGATCGATCTCTTCGTGAAGCCGCTGTATGGACAAGGGGGGAAAAATGCCACGCGCTGGAATTACCTGGGTTCAGGGAAGTTCCGGCGCAATGATGGCGAAGTCGCTACTGAGGATCAAATACTTGAGGGTCTGCGGAAAGCCTCATGGCAGAATGCTTTTCTGGTGCAACCGCGACTCGTAAATCACCATGAGATCGCCGACCTCGCCAATGGTACGCTGGCGACTGTTCGTGTGATGAGTTGTCGTAACGAGCAAGGCGGATTCGAAGTCACCAACGCGGTTTTTCGCATGGCGCGGAATAGTGCCGTCATTGTCGACAATTTCCACGCCGGCGGAATCGCGGCCAACGTGGATATCCACACCGGCGAACTAGGAAGAGGCGCCTGCGGGGCATGGGGAGCAACTGCCGATGGCTGGTATGAGCGGCATTACGAAACGGACGCCCAGATACTGCAGCGTAAGCTTCCGTGCTGGCCCGAGCTGATAGAGCTGGTGCAATATGCCCACGGCAGCGCCTTCTCCGATCAGGTAGTGATTGGTTGGGACGTCGCCCTGCTCGATAATGGTCCGTGCCTGATCGAAGCCAACAAAGCACCGGACCTGGACATTATCCAGCGGATCGGTAATGGCCCCGTAGGTAACGAACGGCTTGGGAAACTCCTGGCGTTCAACTTGAGGCGGACTGTCGAAACCAAGTATGCCCGCCCGGGAGTATGTTGATATTCGCCTTGGGATTTGGCGAGGACTATCGTATCGCCTTTCGGCATCGAACGACACGGAGAAGATTCACGCACGTGAGCTGACGTCTTTCGCAGACGCCGCCGGTCGTACCTGACTATTCACCCGTAATAAGTTCAGCTTGCACAGATGGGTTCCGCAGGGTTCCATCCCGCTCTGTTCCGCTGAAAAGCGCTTCAGCCCGTGCCAGATCCGCGGCGAAATCAATTTCACACCAGACGTGCCCGGATACGGAACAAGCCTTGACCACTTGTTTATCGGCCAGGCCGTCAATGATGTTTAGATACCAGAATTTAAGCGCAGCTTGATGCCGAAGTGCATTCTCGACCGCGCTGCGGAACAATTGCGGTCCACGATCCCGAAAAAAAATAAGACCGATGGACTCGGCGTCGGTCTGAGCCGCGGATAAAGTTTTGCTCACGTGCTTGACCCATCCTCTTTCATCCAGCTGGACTTTCATGTCGTCCGCATCATAAGCGGATTTGTAATCCACCCCGAGGGTAATGGGAGCGGGATCCGAGTTCAGCACCTGCGCCAGCACAGCCTCATCAAAAATAGTATCCCCGTTCAGGAGCAGAAAATCGCGATCCATCACAGAACGTGCAATCCAGCAACTGGCCAGGTTATCGGCAACCTCAAAGAACGGATTAAAAATCGTACCGACCTGCGCGTGATTTGCGTAACGCCGTTGCAATTGAGCTTCAACCAGGTTTGACTGAAAACCGGTGACGACAGTGATTTCGTCTATGCCCGCTGCCAGTAAGGCATCAATCTGCCGCTCAATAATGGATTTGTCCGAGACCGGCAAAAGACATTTCGGCATGTTTTCAGTCAGCGGCAACAGCCGCCGTCCCTGGCCGGCGCCAAGAATAATCGT
This sequence comes from Nitrosospira sp. Nsp1, assembly GCF_900100985.1. Lineage (NCBI taxonomy): Bacteria > Pseudomonadati > Pseudomonadota > Betaproteobacteria > Nitrosomonadales > Nitrosomonadaceae > Nitrosospira > Nitrosospira sp. Nsp1. Next base: position 253,678 of record NZ_FMUF01000001.1, on the reverse strand, counting down.
CTTAGGCTTTTTTTCTTTACTGCCCGTCATATTGGCTGGTCTTGGGGGATTTCAAAAATATCATTAAGGTTGATGTTTCTGAACCATTATCGATTTGCTGATTAAACCGTTGGGTCAGATATCAGGTGAGCAACGGGCTCAGATCGGGCAATATGTCCACGTGCGCAGGGAAAGGGTTTTTATCCCCGGGACGCACGCGTCCCAGGAATGCGACATTGTTAAGCTGTGCGCTTTGATAGTCGATCAACGCGTCGCCTATCATCAGCACACGCTCAGGCAAGAGCGCGTGACTCGATAAAATATCCGCAATCAGCTTCTGTTTTGGCGTGGGGGAGCCGCACACAGCGGTGAAATAGGAGGCCAGGCCACGGCGAATGACAATTGTATTGAGCTCCGCTTCCGGTGTACCGGAAGCCACAAATAAAGGAATGCGTTTTGCTTCTTTACGGATCAACTCCGTTGCACCAGGCACTGCATCACTGGCAATCACAGCCTCGACGACCAATTCGGAAAAACGACGGTCCAACTCTTGCTCTTCATCCAGAGTCAACGGTGATTTTTCTAAAAGATGCTCCTGGAAATAACGAAATTTGTGATAGCGCGACATGCCTCCATGCAAGCTGTGATACTGCATCACCGCGGCCATGACTGTTTCCCCGTAGCCTCGATAGAGATCGCCAAAAGCTTGCGTCTTGATTTCACCGGATTCGACCACCACACCATCGAAATCGAAAATGATGGCTTGCCACGCCGCTGTGCTCATGCTTTATTGTCGGATGCCAAAGGCGTCGCTTCGTCATCTTCACCGGAGTGGTGCATGGTTCTGTGGATATCCCTCAAACAATCCAGTAAACCCTGACCCAGATCGACATGTTCGTTGAGTACCAATTTACGGCCAATACGGGGTTGAAAAGCATAAGGAGTCACCTCGTAATGGTGCCCCGCACGCGCCTGGTCGAAATGTAATTCGATCTTCCAGGGCATGATTTCAGAAATCATGGTCATGACATCCTTGATGCGTAACCGTTCCTGCCCGGTCAAGATCAAATGACGATTGGCAAACTCTGGCGCCAGCACCTGGACACTCATGCGCGCTGCATCCTCAACATGGATGTATTCGCGGATTGCCTCACCGCTACCATGGTACGTTATCGAATGACGGTCCACCGCTTCGTGCAGCATACGGTAGATTCCGTTACGTGCGTCAGCACGCCTGCCATACAACGATCCATAGCGTAAAATGCTATAGTCCAGCCCATAGCGTTCATGATAAGTCTCAATGAAGCGTTCCGCCGCCTGCTTGCTGGCACGATAAAAAGAACCGGACTCGGAATAGACATAAATAGTGCTTGCAAAAACAAATCGGCGCGCTCCGGCAAGACGTGCCGCTTCCAGTGCGTGCATATTACCTAATACGTTAATCGTGGCGGTCGCCAGGGGTTTATCGTTGGCTTCATCGATATCCGCAATGGCAGCAAAATTATAAACGACATGAGCACCCTCAGCCGCTTTCGTCACTTCATCCAGGTTCATGATGTCACCGATGACCATTTCCTGATCGGGACGCTGATAAATCGATGGGAGGCGATCAAACAAGCGCACACGATAGCCGGCGTTGGATAACGCATCGGCCACATGGCTTCCGAGGAAGCCGCTGGCGCCATACACGATCGCAATTTCGCTAGGCATTTCCGTGGTGCCTGTCTTTCATCACATCCGCTTTAGCCAGTCCCTGAAGCAGATTCTCCGCGGCCTCCACCTCCATGCGCTGACGTGCTTCCCTGGCGTGTGAACCAATATGCGAGGTAAGAATTGCCGTTTCACATTCCAGCAGCGGGCCATGATACGGTTCCTGCTCGAAAACATCGAGTGCGGCAGCAGCCAGACGCCCGGAAATCAAAATCTCCGCAAGCTCGGCTTCATCGATAAGCCCGCCTCGGGCTGTATTTATCACTACAGCACCTGGCTTCATGCGCGCGAGCGCCGCCTTATCAAGCAAGTGGTGCGTGTCAGCGTCATAAGGCAAGTGCAGGCTGACGATATCCGCTTCCGCCAGCAGGTCTTCCAATGATACCAATTGAACTCCTTGCGGCGCCTGCTTCACATATGAATCATACGCCACAATCTCGGCCTCAAATGCCTGACACAGCCGCGCTACACGCCGCCCGACACGTCCCAGGCCGATTATGCCTACTCGCTGGGCAGCGAGCAGGCGCCCCTGCGTCCGCGGCCATTTACCCGCATGAAGCAATCGATCAGTCTGGGATATCTGCCTCAAGGCGTCCAGTATCAGGCCCAGGGTGAGCTCGGCAACTGCCTGCGCCGGCGCCTCCGGCGTATTAAGAACAGTAATGCCATGACGTTTTGCTGCCGCAAGATCGACACTGTCCACGCCGCTTCCGCAGCGGGACACCACCTTCAGGCTTCTGGCGGAGGCAAAGACGCGTTCTGTCAGGGGTTCGATGCCGGCAATCATCCCAATGGTATCCGAGCCCAGCAAAGTGATGGTTTCGTCTTCCGTAAGTTTGCGGCCATGGCTGTTTTTGGTGATATGCATGCCATCTTTCAGCAAATTCTGGAGAGGGGGATTGTTGTCCACATCAAACGATGAGGTGGAGATAACGAGTTTATTCATAAACTTTCTCTTATATTTTGCATATGACTGCGGCAAAGGGTGTCCAGGATACGAATATCCAGACCATAGCCAAGAAAACTGAAGCCGGCCTGGATGTAATGGCGCAACTGATCCAGATCAGGCTCGACTACATGGATGCCTCCCGATTTGCCTAGACGGCGCCCGGCTTCATGTACCCGCTTTATTGCCGCCTGAACTTCCGGGTAATCCAGTTCACCTGGGCGCCCCATGGACCCGGATAGATCGTACGGGCCAATGATATAAGCATCAACGCCGGGAACCGAGAGTATGGAATCGATGGCATTGACAGCATCGATATGCTCAATCATGACGACTACAATTGCATTCTCCTCCAGCCAACGCCGATATTCCTGAAATCTTGCGCCATAACCTTGCGCGCGGGCCAGACCAACGCCCCGCTGACCCCGAGGCGGGTAATAGACGGCTTGTACTGCAGCTTCCGCATCGGCCGCGGTTTTGACCATAGGCACCATTACGCCGGTTGCACCGGCATCCATGACACGTTTGATCTGGTCAGGATGGTTTGAAGTCAACCGCACGATAGCGGGGCACCGCTGACCGTCGAGTACCTGGATCAGCATCTGAACGTCGCTCAGCTCAAGGACGCTGTGCTCCGTGTCCAGGACGAGCCAGTCGAAACCGGCCGCAGCCATGATCTCTGCGATTGCCGGATGCCCCAGGGTGATCCAGGAACCAATGGTCAGTGCATTACGGGCAAGTTTTGATTTTAATTGCATAGCTATACCTTGGAAGACTGCAAGAACGTGCCTGTGTCTGTGCGTATCTGATTCAATATGAGGCCAGCAGTGGGTCGGTTTCCATCAACCTGGCGACACGCTCCAGATCGGCCTGAGTATCTACTGCCTGCGTATTGAATTGGGTTGTCACCATCTTCACCCGATAACCGTGCTCCAGCAGTCGCAGCATGTCTACGGACTCCAGTTGCTCTAATGGAGTTGGCGGTAACCGGGCGAAATCAAGCAATGTTTCACGCCGGAACGGGATAATGCATACCTGCTTATAGGCAAATGCATGCGGGAAATCCAACTGGGACGAGGCCGGTGTGGTTGGTATCGGCTGGCGCGACATATAGAGGGCATCACCTTGCTGATTCATTACTACCTTGATCGTGTTGAAGTCATGAAAATCAGCTTTATTATCAATGGCTCGCACAAGATTAACGCAACCCAGCCGAGAATCCTGCCGGAATGGCTCTACCGCTGCATCGATCATTTCCGGGTGAGTCATCGGTTCGTCGCCTTGTACCATGACAATAAGTTCAGCATCAAGGCCGACCACAGCCTCGGCAACCCGATCGCTTGCACGCTCATGGGTATCAGCAGTCATTATCACGGTAGCGCCAAAATCCTCCGCCACTCGCCGGATCTCCTCGTCACAAGTAGCTATGTAAGTAGCATCAAGGGATCTGCTAAGGGCAACGCGCTTGTAGACATGTTCCAGCATTGCACGCCCTAACAATTTTGCAACCGGTTTTCCGGGAAAACGCGATGAACCCATACGTGCCGGTATTACAGCAATTGTTCTCATTGCAAATTATGTTAATAAATTATGTTAATTGATGTCTATCAGATAATAGCTGCATTTTATTATTGGGTTGTCCGTTATTGACGCTATACGTTAGTATCGGGAACGGACCGGCCTGAGAATAGTTTTTGAAACTCGTTTTTATCGTGCCTATCTGTCGTCCGGAAAATACTCCGCCGGAACTTGAACCCGGACCGGAATCAGCTTTCTATAGTAACAGAAGTCCGTGGGAGTAAAAATACCGGCTTTGCTAGTAAACGAATATCGCCCCGTGTACAATTATGCGCATTTTCGTTGCAAGAAACAGCAAGAAAAAAATGGGAATAATCAATGAAATGATGGATATACTGCTTTTTGCTACCAGCATGCAAAGAATGAAATCACCAGTATGAAGGCTCTTTTTTTTCTACGTCATTATAACGATATAGATCATATTACGCCGGTAATTTCCAGGTGGATCGGTTCTGGTCATACCTGTGACATTGTTCTGATAGGCAATTCGCGGTTTCGAAATGATTATCGTATCAAATTCCTGAAGGGACTCAATGGTGTGCGCATCGCGTACATCGCTGACGTGTTGCCTCCTGTCGAATTTTTAGGGTGGTTTTTTCAGACACTGATATTGATCCGCAGCTTGCGCCGCCCATTCATTGGTCCAATCATGAAGGCGCTGGCGGAGGTTTACAATGCCAAGCGGCGTGAGCCGATCTGGCAGAGTACCGCCAACCGCCTGTTGAGGCGCAGCTTTGGCGAAAGTGGCGAGGGGGTCGTAGTATTCGACTGGATAGAAAGAAATTCATCCATCTGCGTGGAGTGGGTCAAGGTGGTGTTATCGACGGCGCGCGCCATGGGTCTTGGCACAGTCTCGTTGCCGCACGGGGATAGTCCTCATGCGAGTCAGTTGATCAGGCGCCGCGAGTTGACCCTGGAGCCCGACACTACATTTGCCAATGCAGGAATTTTCGAAAAAGTGGTGGTGCCGAACGAATTATGCTCGGTGCGCTTTCGTCCGTTTATGGATAACCAGAAGCTTGCCGTACTGGGCTCACCGCGCTATTGCGACGAATGGCTTGCCAGGGTGGCCGAGTTGATGCCGCCTTCGCCGCTGACCCGCTCTGATAGCAAGCTCAAGGTGGTGATGTTTTTGAGAAAGAGTAATTTTTCAACGTTCTGGGAGGAAGTAGGCGAGGTCGTGCGCATCGTTGCCAGCTTTCCGGGGGTGGAACTGATAATCAAGCCGCACACCCGCGGTGGCTGGCAGCAATCCCTGACGAAGGATATGTCCCTGCGGCGTTTGCCTAACGTGAGCGTGGCAGGGGATATTCATTCCATTTATCTCATGAATTGGGCGGATGTAATCATTGACCTGGCTACCTCGGTTGTATTCGAGGCGGTCAAAAGGAAGAAGCCGGTATTGGCTGCGGATTATCTTCATGCCGGGCGCTCCGCACTGGCTGAATTCATACCTGAGGCAGAGTTGCGCTGCCGGGATGATGTATATAGAAATATCGAAAGATTTCTTTCGCACGGCTGCGATTCTTTTTATATAGAAGAGCATCGCCAACGTTTCGTGAGGGAAATGATCGATGTCGGTGGTCCCAACGTATTGTCCCGTTATGTTGCACTGCTGGAAGGGCAGGTGCGGCCAAAAGCCAGCCAGAACCGGGATCATCCGCATGATCGTGCCGCTAATCTCGCTTTCGCGTGATTAGCCTCCGCCGGGCGGTATTCCGAGGAGATTACTGACCCGTATGCCGGCCAAGCCATCCATTGATGTGGTAATCCCGGTCTATAATGCGCCCGCGCTGACGCGGCATTGCATCGATTCTGTCGTTACATGCCTCAGTGACTCCATCCGGCATATTTATATACAGGATGATGCTTCCGATGTCGAGACGCGCATGATGCTCGATCAATTGCCTTATGAACACGTCCACGTTCATCACGCACTGAAAAATCAGGGGTTCGGTGCGTCGGTAAACGAAGCAGTCAGTCGCTCCGATGCGTCTTTCGTATTGATACTCAACTCCGACACGATGGCAAGCGAGGATTTTCTGCCGCTGCTTTGCGCAGCGATGGCGGCAGACCCGCAGCTAGCGGTCATTATTCCCGCCGGCAACGACTATGCCAGGGACAATCTGGACCGATATATGCGCGAACCCGGCGGTTATATTCGTACACACCGCCTTCGTGGCCACGCATTCTTGATCCGGCGTCATGTTTTCCTCGAAATTGGCGGCTTTGACTCTGCATTTGGCCGCGGCTATTATGAAGATATCGATCTCGGCCGTCGCCTTGACTTGCGCGGTTGGCACCTTGGCGTCCACCCCGGCGCCAGCATACAGCACGAAGGTGGCGGGTCTTTCGGCCGTGGCAAATATTATAAGGAGCTCGTAAAGCGCAACCGCAACCTTTATTTTTCGCGTTATCCTAATGCTTCGCTTAATATCCTGCTTCTGTCGGGCAATTGTCCGCTGGCACATTTCCCCCCGGATCTTCTTGATGCGCTTGATTACGTGTTTCGCGAAGGCGGTTACGCTCATTGGCTTACACCGGAACCGGCGCGATTACTTCTTTGCTTGCAGATGCGCAGCTACGCTATCGGCCTGGAGGCGGTGGTAAGGCTTCTGCTGCGTAGTTGGCGTGAGGAAAAGCGCATCTCTGAAGTATGGATGCTGCCCGATGCTCCACGTCTGCTACGCACATTGATTGTGTCATGGGCCCGTGTCCGCGGTCTCAAGGTTTTATCGTGGGAGTGGGCTTCAACAGTGCAGAACGGCATCCCGAGACTATTGTCTAAATAACGCGTCTGTATCGCTGGGTGGATTGGGCAGGATGGAAAGAAAATCTGCGAAGTGTGCGTTTCGAACTTTATGCCCGATATCTCGCATGCCATCCCGGTTGCCAAGTCGTGTACCTAAGCGATATTTTTGAGATCGTTGCGCGAGGATAGGATGCGGGTAACCATTCTTGGATGCACCGGCGGCGTTGGTGCCGATTTAAGAACCACTTGCCTGATGCTGGATGACGATATCCTGGTCGATGTGGGTACCGGCGCGGGGGACTTGACGCTGACCGAGATGCTGCGTATCAATACGGTATTTCTTACTCATTCGCATCTCGACCATGCGGGCTTGCTTCCCATGGTGGCGGATATGGTGGGGCCGCGTCGTGAGAGGCCGCTCACGGTTTACGCATTGGCTGAAACTATTGCCGTCCTGAAGCAGGATATGTTCAATTTTCGCCTTTGGCCCGATTACACGGTATTACCTTCATCCGACAATCCGTATGTGGTATTCCGGCCTGTGACAGTAGGACAGAGCGTCGAATCGTCGGGAAGGATGATTACCCCGCTGCCGGCACGACATGCTGTGCCAGGTGTGGGCTATCAGCTTGATAGCGGTAAGGCAAGTTTTGTATTCAGTGGCGACACAACTTACCACGAGCCGTTCTGGAACACCTTGAACGCAATCGGGAACCTGCGCTATCTAATGATTGAAACGACCTTTCTGAACCACAACGTTGCGGGTGCCGAGGCTTCTGGCCATATGCGCCCTGAACTGCTGGCCCGGGGATTAAAGCGGCTCAACAAGCCGGTCCGGCTTCTGATCACTCACATGGAACCGGGCAATGAGGACGCGACAATGGCGGAAATTCAGGCAGCGGCAGGAGAATTCAAACCCGAGAGATTGAAGCGCGGGCAAGTATTTGAGTTCTGACAGCCTGTCGGACTTGAAGAATCGCAGCGAAAAATTGACGGGGTGGGGGCAGATTTTGAGGATTTTGAGGGCCAATAGTTATTCTATTGGCTGAGAATCTATTGGCTGAGAAAGCGGCGAAATATGAAAGCCAGACGCTTTTGCAGCCGACTTCCTTTAAATCCGACAGGCTGCTGGAGACTCTCGGGAAAGTTTTCGGCCAAGCGTCCGGTTCACCGATGAGCTGGAGGCTGAGTTGGCCGCTGAGCTGTTAGACAGGACTATAACCACTTTTTCCAGCGGAATAGCGCCAGCATCCCCACACTGATCACTGCCATTGCTCCCAAGACCGCGAAGAATCCCCAGTACCAGTCAAGCCCAGGCAAGTGTTGGAAATTCATCCCATAAATACCGGCTATCAGGCTCAGCGGCATGAATATGGTAGTAATGACGGTGAGAACCTTCATTACCGTACTGATGCGGTAGCTTACGCTGGACATATAAATGTCGAGCATGCCTCCTGTCACGTCGCGTAGAGACTCAACCGATTCGATGATGTGAATGGTATGGTCGTAGACATCGCGCAGGTAAAGCAAGGTATTGCGGGTGAATAGCGGCGAGTCCCCTCGTTGCATGGAACTGATCACTTCGCGTAATGGCCACAGTGATTTGCGTAAAAAGGCATTTTCACGCTTCAGGTGATAAATTGAATGAAGGGTGGTTGGGCGAGGACGCGCTATCAGTTCCGTTTCGAGTACTTCAGTCTTTTCGTCGAGCTGCTCGAGAATGACGAAATAGCTATCCACAATGGCATCAATCAAGCTGTACATCAGAAAATCCGGTCCCAGGTTTCGTATTTGCCCCTTACCCGAGTGTAAGCGCTCACGCAGCGACCTGAATTGAACCCCATCCGTTTCCAGGAATGAGAGCACGAAATCTTTTCCCAGCACCAGACTAATCTGGTCAGAGGTTATCATTTCCTCTTCACCCTTGCGCTCATAGCCGAAGGTTTTGAGTACTACGTAAATATAGTCGCCGTAGTCCTCCAGCTTCGAGCGCTGCTCGGTATTGAATATATCCTCCAGCACCAGCGGGTGAAGATTAAAACAGGCACCGATCTGTTCCATCATGCCGATGTCGCCCAATCCACGAACGTCGATCCATTTGATGCCCGGCGCGAGCTTGATCTTGTCTGCCAGTTCAGCAGTGGTTACCTCGTATTCGCGCGCGCCGTTCGTATCGTAATCCAGCAGGGTGATGCGAGGAGCGACATTTTTCTTTATGCCGATATGAACCAGCGTGCCTGGCGCAAGGCCCGCTTTTGTCGATCTCTTTCTGGAGTGGGACGCCATCGTGATGGTATGGGTTATGTGCCGGCCGCGTTCCGGGCGGTTTTATCGGTTATGCGCGCCTTGCTTCCCTCCAGCCGCTTTATACGGAAATCGAAACCGAGAGCGGCCCATTGCTCAATTTCGGCGGACAGCGCTGTATCGGTCAAGGGGTTGCGTTCCAGCCATTTCCGTTCGATGCATAATTCGAATTCTTTGTCGCTGAGGCGAACTTCCAGATCCGGCAACTGGATATCGCAACGGCTGCGATGGAACAGGGCAGCCAGACGAAGCGCCAGGAGCAGAGCGAAGTCCGGCGGGTCGGTAACAAATTCCCGAATTTTACCCGCAACGCCCCTATGAGCGAGAGCAAGCGCGCTCAAGCGTTCTTGTTCCCTTCTTGAGAAACCCGGCATATCCGCGTTACCGAGAATATAAGCCGAATGCTTATGATAGCCGGAATGGGCTACTGAAATTCCTACCTCATGCAGTCGTGCCGCCCATGAGAGAATCAGCAGCAATTCCGTTGCTTCATCAGGAAAATCTGCCAACAGTTGTTTACCAAGCAGAAGGGCCAGCGATTCCACCCGCTTTGCCTGGGTGGAATCCACCCGATAGCGCTGCATGAATTGTCTTGCCGTAACTTCGCGCATATCGTGATTATGGAAGCGCCCCAGCAAATCGTAGAGCACCCCCTGCCGCAATGCACCCATGGCCTGAGACATCCGGCTTATACCCAGTTCTGAAAATACCGCTGCCATGATGGCGAAGCCGCCGACGATAACGGGCGCCCGGTCAGCGCGAAGTCCCGCAAATTCCAGCTTCCTGATATCGCCAACCTTAAGCAGACATTCGCGGAAATTATCCAGCCCTTCCAGGGTGATGTCTCCGTCGCAGTCTTCCTTAGCAAGATTGTTCAGTTTGATGATGTCGCCCAGGGCGCGGGCAGTACCGGACGAGCCAAAAGCATCCTGCCAGTGAGTTCTGGAGAACCCGGCGGCGATAGCTTGTACTTCGCTGCGTGCTGAAAGCTCGGCTCGCCTCAGCGCGCCCTTGGTAATCTTTCCGTCCGGGAAAAAACGCAGGCTATAGCTGACGCAACCCATATACAGGCTTTCCAGCTTGACCGGCTTCAGACGATTGCCAATGATCAATTCCGTAGAGCCGCCGCCAATATCCACAACCAGGCGAGCGTTGGTGGAGGCGGGAAGACTGTGCGCGACTCCCAGATATATCAGCCGCGCTTCCTCATACCCCGCGATGATTTCGATCGGAAATCCGATGGCCGCCTCCGCTTTTTTTAGAAATGCCGATGCGTTTCCGGCTACTCTAAGCGTGTTCGTACCTACTGCACGTACTGTGTGTGGCGGAAAACCCCGTAGACGCTCGCCGAACCGTTTCAGGCAACCTAAAGCGCGCTCCTGAGAGTCCTCATTCAATTGCCCATGGGGATCGAGGCCTGCGGCAAGCCGTACCATTTCGCGTAAACTATCCAGCGGATAGAGCTGTTTACCCACTACCCGCGCGACTTGCAGACGAAAGCTGTTGGAGCCGAGGTCTACCGCCGCAAGAGTGGAGTATTCAAGCATGAATTTTCAGGGATCCGAATATCGCGGACTTATTCCCTTACTTCCCGCTCGATTTCTTCAACGGTAACATGGCGTACATCCCGGCCCTTGACCATGTATACCACGTATTCCGACATATTCTTGGCATGATCGCCGATTCGCTCGATGGCTTTTGCTATAAACAGGATTTCGAGAGCGGTAGAAATTTTGCGCGGGTCTTCCATCATGAAAGTGATGAGCTGGCGCATGATGGAACGGAATTCCTCATCCACCAACTCATCCTGCCGCACGACCTGAGCTGCTGCTGTCAGATCCAGGCGGGCAAATGCGTCCAGTGACTTGCGCAGCATATCCAGCGCGATGTGTGCGACATGCCTGATCTCGACGAATCGCGGCATATGCATACGGTCGGTCTGGTATATCAGCTTAGCCATGCGTGCGATCTTCTCGGCTTCGTCGCCGATACGCTCCAGATCGGTAATGGTCTTGATGACCGTCATGATCATGCGTAAATCGCCGGCCGCGGGTTGCCGGCGGGCAATGATCTGGCTACAGATTTCGTCGATCGAAACTTCCATGGCATTGACGCGGTGATCATCGGCAATGATACTTTCTATCAGGCACTCGTTTCCGCTCGTTAACGCATCGATGGCCTTCTCGATCTGCTCTTCCACAAATCCGCCCATGTGCAACACGCGGGTCCGCACCGCCTCGAGATCGGCATCAAACTGCTTGGATATATGTTCGCTACTTACCATTGCACACCTGCTGATCGATTGAAAGCAAAGAAAGACAAGGGATGTTACCGGCCCGTTGTGACAATTTTATTGTTCCTCAGCTCAAATAACCATTGTTTGGACACCGCTATCGCTGCTAAGCAATAGCACGTCGGCGCCACGCCTTGCGAATAATCCGTTGGTGACGACCCCGGTAATCTGATTGAGCGCTGCCTCCAGTTCAACCGGGTTCAGGATTTGCAGGCCGTGTACGTCGAGGATGATATTGCCATTGTCGGTGATGAGCTTCTCGCGCAGCCTCGGCTGACCCCCCAGCCGTATTATTTCCCGCGACACATAACTACGTGCCATGGGGACAACCTCCACAGGCAGGGGAAATTTACCGAGCACATCGACCAGCTTGCTTTGATCCGCGATACAGACGAATTTTTTTGCCACGGCAGCGACGATTTTTTCTCGCGTCAATGCTCCGCCGCCACCTTTTATCATGTACAGGTGTTCGGTAATTTCATCTGTTCCATCCACGTATACCGGAAGCACATCAACGTTGTTTAAATCCATGACCTCGATACCGTGGCTGCTGAGTCGCCGTGCCGTAGCCTCCGAGCTTGCCACCGCCCCTTCGATTTTATGTTTGATCGCAGCCAGCTCATCTATGAAGAAATTGGCAGTCGAACCGGTACCCACCCCGACTATGCTGCCAACTGGAACGTATTGGATAGCGGCCCGGGCGACCGCGCGTTTCTGCTCGTCTTGCGTCATAGTGTTATTTTTTGGAAGTTAACGTTTAACCTAAGTCCGGTAGTTGGACGGGGTGAAGTGTGCGGTTTTTGGGGTGCAGGGCAAGGCGCAACGACGCGGAATGCGACCGCGCAGGGCGGAGCAGTGCCTTCCGCAGGAAGGTGCGACCCCGAAGTAGGATGCGGGCGCCCTTGCGTGCGGAACGCGATCGCGGCATCCCCTGCGCTGCCCGATCCCCGCTGCGCGGGGCCCCTCGGGCGACGCTTCGGGGCGCCGTTCCATTCCAAGAAGTTGCAACGCAGCCATGTGCCGCAAAAACCGTACACTTCACCCCGTAGCGCCCTCACCCGGAAGGTGAGCATCAAATAATATGAAATATTATTATTAATCATAACACTGATCTATTAAATGAGCGGTCAACTACCGGATTTGGGTTTCATTATTCATGAGGATAATACTATCCGGCGATTTTAACAATGAAGCTGGGCAACTAGCCTTTCCCGGCATGCTAAAATGCGTAGCCCTGAAATCAGGAAATCCCGGTTTTGATGAAAAACAATTATCTCGAAAGAATTCTCACCGCTCGGGTTTATGATGTTGCGGTAGAGAGTCCGCTGGAGCTTGCACCAAATTTGTCCGCGCGCATACATAACCGGCTTTTGTTGAAGCGGGAGGATATGCAGGAGGTTTTTTCATTCAAGCTGCGCGGGGCTTACAACAAAATGGTCAAGCTTTCCCCCGCTGTGCTCAAGCGCGGCGTGGTGACTGCGTCTGCAGGGAACCATGCGCAGGGGGTGGCGCTTGCGGCACAACGGCTGAGTTGCCGCGCGACCATCGTGATGCCCGTTACTACGCCACAGATCAAAATGCAGGCGGTCGAGGCGCGCGGTGCGACGGTGATAACACATGGCGATTCCTATGACGAGGCTTATGCCTACGCATTGAAATTTTCCAGAGAGAAGCATGTCACTTTTGTGCATCCCTATGACGACCCTGACGTCATCGCAGGGCAGGGTACAATCGGGATGGAGATTCTTCGCCAGCACGCCGGCGCAATCTACGCCATATTTGTCCCGATAGGCGGTGGTGGCCTTATTTCCGGGATCGCCTCGTATGTGAAGAGGCTTTATCCGGAAATCAAAATCATTGGTGTCGAACCAACAGATGCCGATTCCATGTATCAGTCCTTGAAAAAAAAGCGCCGAGTCAGGCTTGCACAGGTGGGATTGTTTGCAGATGGTGTGGCAGTGAAGCAAGTTGGAGGAGAAACCTTTCGTTTGTGCCGTGAACTGGTGGACGAAATCATCCTGGTCGATACCGACGCTATCTGTGCTGCGATCAAGGATGTGTTCGAGGATACTCGCGCGATTCTGGAGCCGTCCGGGGCACTGTCTGTCGCCGGCGCGAAGGCTTATGCCAAGCGTGAGAAAATCCGCGGTAAGGATTTGATTGCCATCGCCTCTGGCGCCAACATGAATTTCGACCGGCTGCGTCATGTGTCCGAACGGGCGGAATTGGGCGAGCAGCGTGAAGCGGTGATGGCCGTGACCATTCCCGAAGAGCCCGGCAGTTTCAGGAAGTTTTGCGCCATGCTTGGAACGAAAAGCATTACTGAATTCAATTACCGCTATGCTGATCCGAAAGAAGCGCATGTGTTCGTCGCCGTGTCGGTGCGAAATCGCGATGAGGCGGCAAAACTGATCAGAAGCCTGGAGAGAAGTGGTTTGCGCACAGAGGATTTGAGCGACAACGAAATGGCAAAGCTCCATGTTCGCCATCTGGTGGGGGGGCGCGCCCGTGAGATAAAGAATGAGCTTCTCTATCGCTTTGAGTTTCCCGACCGTCCCGGTGCCCTCATGAGATTTCTGAACAGCATGGGTCGTCACTGGAATATCAGCTTGTTCCACTACCGCAACCATGGCGCCGATTACGGCCGCGTGCTGGTGGGCATGGAAGTGCCGCCTGAAGAGAAGGACGAGTTCGAGGCGTTTCTAAGGCAACTCGATAACCATTACTGGGATGAAAGCGAAAATCCGGCATATAAATTGTTCCTGGGGTAGGTGCGATCGGTTCTTTCATATCGGTACGCTGATCGAGGCGAATTGCCGATAAAGGATAGAGGTTGCGATGTTTTTTTCACCTTATCGGAATTTCCCGCCCTTGATAACAGAGGGATGGACAGCGCGGATGAAATTCCATTTATGAGTACGGCACGATTTTAAAGAGAACCGTCAATAACCAAGTTTTTGTCTTATAAAGCCGAGACGCCCCATTTTCGGATGTTTCTCAAAATCCTTATGTCTGGGGAACTAAGGAAAATCATAAATGAAATGCGTGCGAAGATGCAAAGGCGGGTTTCTGTTTGCCGTAAGCGCCCTGCTGTCAGTTCTCATGAACTCGAGCAATGTGCATGCTTTTAAAATAGTAGACCTGCTTGAGGATAGTGGCGTAAGGGTGGGCGGATGGATCAACGCCGGAGCAACTTACAACCCGAGCAATCCTGGCAATGGATACAATGGTACCGTTACGTTTGCCGATCGGGCCAATCGATTTCAGTTAAATCAATTCAACATATATATACAGCGAACTGTAGTGACGGAAGGCAACGCGTTTGATCTGGGTGGGCGCTTCGATTTCATGTTCGGCACAGACGCGATTTATACGCAGGCTTTCGGCGTCCCTTCTTTTGATGTTAATTCCGGCCAGCCGTTGAGCAGGGGACATTGGGATCTGAATTTATGCTGCTCTTCAACCCGTACCTACGGCATTGCACTCCCGCAGGCGTATGTGGAAGCCTACTTGCCGATTGGCAATGGTATCAACATCAAGGCAGGTCATTTTTATTCGCCCACCGGCTACGAGACCGTGCCGTCACCCGACAATTTTTTCTACACCCATGCCTATACGTTCAATAATGGCGAACCGTTTACCCATACGGGGCTGCTGGGTAACTATGCAGTCAATGCCAACTGGTCCGTCATGGCCGGTGCAATCACGGGCAGCGCTACGGGAGGGTGGGACGGAGGTTTTGACAAGCAGCTAGGCAATTGGGGAGGTTTGGGCGGGATTACCTGGGTGAGTGATGATAAGAGAAGTTCAATCAACGTCACCGGTACATACAGCGAGATTTCCACGCGAAGCACTAGACCCTGGGGTATGTACAATGTGGTATTGCAGCACAGGGTCACTCCTAAGACACATTTGGTTCTGCACCATGTTCACGGTTACGCCGGTGGCGTTTTGCTGAACGGCGCCCCCAAGAACGCCGAATGGTATAGTATCAATACGCACCTGTATTACGATCTTCTGAATGATCTGTCTATCGGGATCAGGGGTGAATGGTTTCGCGATAGAGATGGTTTTCGCGTCTTTTCGCCATTTCGTGTACTTGCAGCTACCGATAACATGGGACATAGTTTTGCAGGAAACTTCACCCCCATGAGTGCTCCGGCTGATTATTATGCAGTTACCGTGGGCATGAACTGGAAACCGGCGAAAAGGCTGAAATTAGACTGGAAGCCAATGCAAAAGCTGAACATTCGTCCCAATATTCGTTATGACAGAGCAGAAGGGATTCATCAAGCGTATCGGCCTTTCGATAATCGAAAGGATCAAGTTCTGTTTTCCCTCGATGCGACTATTCCTTTCTGACACCGGCATTTACCTTGGCTGCAGCATACCTCGACGCCATACCGGGACTCAGCACTTACAGTTGACAACAGGCCACGACGTCGCTGTTTGTGTTGTGTTTAATTGCTTCCCTGGTTTTCTTTTTCTACCGCAGTACCTGCCATTTTACCGTTGCGGCCGGTAGACTCATGCTGGGCTTGCTCTGCTGCCATTAGTCGGTGGGCAACCGCTTCCTTTATATTTTCCTCAGCGGTTTCATGGTATTTGCGCACCAAAGCGGCAGCATGTGATTTTAAATCTTGTGCTTCCCTGCCATATAAATAGCTTTTTTCTTCATGGTGTTCCAGCAACTGCTTTTGCTCCGCTGCCTTCGTCTCCATTTCCCTCGCCACGTCTTCAAAGAACTTAGCCAAGGCCTCATGGTCAGTGCGTATGCGTGCGTTCTGAACAGTCCTGCGAACATTGGTGCTATGGACAGCTTCATGAGGACTCATCTGAGCACAGGAAGCCAATATACCAAGGGAAAAAGCTGCAAAAAATGTACTTGTTTTCATAGCGCCATCTCTTCCCATCTGAGATTAGATAGAAAAAACAAATCCCATTATGTCATCGTACTTTAGTACGAAAGTAGCATGACAGTAGGGGGTTGTCAAACTGCTGAATCACGCGCTGGCAAGCGCATGTTGCAGAGTTTCGGGTTATGCTGATTGCGTATAAAAACGTATGGGATACAGCGCGAGCCTTTGCGGCATACAGCGAAGCTAAAGACGGCCATAGCCCACTGTAGTATGGATTTTTTAAAAGCTGCGATCGGTTTCTGAACGGCCTCGGCTCGCCTCAAGGCAACTTTACCTGAATGTTCACAAATATTTCACAATAAACCAACATTTAATTGACATTTGTTATGCTAAGTTGAGAAAATAACAACTTTAGTTGTGGTGTTTTTGCCCAGGGGAATCACTTATGTCATACGTGCCCAAACGACGAAGCCGGATGATATTCGCCTCTGCGGTGAGCCTGTTCACATTGGTTGTCAACTCAACCAATGTGAATGCCGATGCTGGTGCCGGTGTTGACTCTGCGATTAACTGGGTAAAAGATAGCGGGATAAGGATGGGGGGCTGGATCAATGGCGGAGCCACTTTCAATCCCGGTCAGGCCAGCGGCTTTAACGGCCCGGTAACTTTTGCCGATCGTTCCAATCGATTCCAGCTGAACCAGTTCAATGTATTTATAGAACGACCGGTAGTGGCTGAGGGCAGCACGTGGGATATTGGCGGGCGCTTCGATTTCATGTTCGGTACGGACGCCATTTTCACGCAAGCTTATGGTGTCCCGGCATTCGATGTGAATTCCGGACAGCCTTTGAGCAGAAGCAATTGGGATCTCGACTTATGTTGTGCCTCGACGCGGTATTACGGTATCGCGCTTCCCCAGGCGTATGCGGAGGTGTATGTGCCGGTCGGCAATGGCCTGAACGTCAAGGTTGGCCATTTCTATACGCCTATCGGTTATGAGTCTGTTCCAGCCCCCGACAATTTCTTCTACACCCATGCCTACACAATGCAGTATGGCGAGCCCTTCACCCATACAGGGGTGTTGGGTAACTACAAGATCAACGGGAACTGGTCGACGATAGGCGCGGTTACCACCGGCAGCGCCACCGGCGGCTGGGATGGTGGTTTCGATAAGCAATTAGGCAACTGGGGCGGGATAGCCGGTATCACCTGGACCAGCGACGATATGGGGAGTTCGGCCAATTTAAGCGGTACCTACGGCGAAACCTCCACACGAAGCAACGAGCCGTGGGGGATGTACAGCGTTGTGCTGAAACACAGAATCACGAGCAAAACGCATTTCGTCCTGCAACATGACCACGGTTATGCGGGCGGCGTTTTATTGAACGGCGTCAACAAGAACGCCGAGTGGTATGGCATCAATACCCATTTGTATTATGATCTTACGTCTGAATTGTCTGTGGGCATACGTGGCGAATGGTTCCGGGATAGAGACGGGTTTCGCGTTTTCTCACCCGGCCGGGTGAGCGCCGCCACGAATAACCAGGGACTCAGCTACGCGCTTGGGCGCGGCCAGCTCGGCAACAGCACCAGTATGCCTGCCGATTACTATGCAGTTACGGTCGGTGCGAACTGGAAGGCGGCAAAAACGCTGAAGCTTGACTGGAAGCCGATGCAACAATTTAACGTTCGTCCCAACGTACGGTATGACAACGTGGATGCGCTGCATGGCGCAACTTATCGGCCCTTTGGTGGAAAGAAGGATCAGGTTGTGCTATCCCTCGATTTTACGGTTCCCTTTTAACCTAAATCCGGTAGTTGGACGGGGAGAAGTGTACGGTTTTTGGGGTGCAGGGCAAGGCGCAACGACGCGGAATGCGACCGCGCAGGGCGGAGCAGTGCCTTCCGCAGGAAGGTGCGACCCCGAATCGGGATGCTGGCGCCCCCTTGCGTGTGGAGCGCGATCGCGGCATCCCCTGCGCTGCCCGATCCCCGCTTCGCGGGGCCCTCGGGCGACGCTTCGGGGCGCCGTTCCATTCCAAGAAGTTGCAACGCAGCCATGTGCCGCAAAAACTGTGCAATTCTCCCCATAGCGCCCTCACCCGGAAGGTGAGCGTCAAATAATATGAAATATTGTTATTAATCATGACACTGATCTATTAAATGAGCGGTCAACTACCGGATTTAGGTTAAATCAAACCCGGGTTTCAAAGTAAGCATCAGGTACAGGTGGCGGATAAGGGCCACGTTTATTGAATAAGCTATCGTAAAACCATTCTGACGTGTGAGATCCCTGCATCGAGGAACGCCTTTCCCGTTACCCGAAAACCGAATTTTTTATAAAATTCGATAGCATATGCTTGTGCATTCAATGTGACCTGCTGCATCTGACGACTCTCCGCTTCTCTTAATAACCGGTGCATCAGTGCGGTACCCACACGTTTTCCACGGTATTCCCTTAGCACCGCCATCCGTCCGATAGAACCGTCCGGTAACAACCGTGCCGTGCCGACAGGATTAGCCGCTGAATCCGAGGCAAGTACATGAATACAATCCACGTCAAATTCATCCCATTCCAGTTCTGCGGGAACACCTTGTTCGTGGATAAAAACTGCTTCGCGTATTCTGCGTAGTGCCAGAATATCGTCTTGCCAGCTCGCGATGCGCACGGTGTAGGCGCTCACGTCTTCTTTAACCAATAGTGTCATGATAAGCCGGTTCGAAAATAATCGGATTTTCGCAACAGCCCTGCCTCTCGGTCACCCATTGTTGAATCAGGCAAATGGATGCCGCAGCACAATCGTTTCTTCCCGGTCCGGCCCGGTTGAAATCATGTCTACCGGTACTTCACAGACCTCTTCCATGCGCTTCAGATACCTCTGCGCTGCCGAAGGTAGCTGATTGAAATTTTTGATCCCCACCGTGCTGTCGGTCCATCCAGGCATTTCCTCATAAACCGGATCGCAGCAAGCGAGCTCTTCCGCCCCTACGGGCAGGATCTCCCTGAATTGCTCACCTTCATCGTTGCCGGTCCATTTGTAGCCCACACCCAAGCGCAAGGTTTCGACACCATCCAATACATCAAGTTTTGTGACGCATAATCCCGAAACACCGTTTATCTGGATGGAACGCTTCAAAGCGGCTGCGTCGAACCAGCCACAACGGCGCGGTCGCCCGGTAGTTGCGCCAAACTCGTTGCCCCGCTTGGCGAGATGACGCCCGACATCATCAACCAGCTCAGTAGGGAACGGGCCTGCACCCACCCGAGTGGTATAAGCCTTGGTAATGCCGAGAACATAATGCAGCATTTGCGGACCGACTCCGCTCCCTGTTGTCGCCGCGCCGGCTATGCAATTGCTCGATGTAACGAACGGATAGGTGCCATGATCGATATCGAGCAGCGTGCCCTGGGCTCCCTCGAATAAAAGATTGCTACCGGCCCTGTTGGCTTCGAACAGAAGCCGCGGTACATCCGCCATCATTGGCTTGATACGCTCAGCCAGAGAAAGTATGTCATCCATCGTTTGCTGAAAATCGACCACCGGCGCGTGGAAATAATTTTTCAGCACGAAGTTATGATAGTCCAGCATCTCTCCCAGCTTGGCCGCAAAGCGGTCACGATGAAATAAATCCTGCAGGCGTACTGCTCGCCGGGCCACCTTATCCTCATACGCGGGCCCGATGCCTCGTCCCGTCGTGCCAATTTTATCCAGGCCCCTGGCGGTTTCCCGGGCGTTGTCAAGAGCGATGTGGCAAGGGAGAATAACAGGGCAGGCTTCACTGATGCGCAACCTTCCCTCCACATCGATTCCCGCTTGCCTCAGCATGTCCACTTCATCCAGCAGCGCCTGGGGGGATACAACTACGCCGTTACCGATATAACAAGCAACATCATCACGCAGAATTCCCGAAGGAATCAGATGCAGTACAGTTTGCTTGCCTCCTATGACGAGCGTATGCCCGGCATTGTGGCCGCCCTGAAACCGAACGACGCCCTGAGCGTGATCAGTAAGCCAATCCACGATTTTGCCCTTGCCCTCGTCGCCCCACTGAGTTCCGACGACAACTACATTTTTAACCATGTCAGTAATCTTCAATTAGTGCATTGCCCGGACCCTGGCAATGCAAGGAAAAAGGAAAGAGTTTCAGAAAAGTTTTCTTGTGCCACATCGCATCGTCAGGCCTCGAGTTCAGATTTCGATTGTTGACCAGACATTGTCTTTCAGTATCAACTTTCTGTCACAGTTGAAAGTATCCTGCTCATCCCCATGCCCGGGCAATTCAACCACTACGATTTTGCCTTCGCTACGAAGCTGCTCAATTTTCTTTTCCAGGGTTTTGTCCCCTTTGACATACGGGGCCAGAATCCCCCTGGGGTAGAGATCAAGCCGCACCAAACCAGACAATTCCCGCAAGTCCATGCTGAATCCGGTGGCTGGGCGGGCTCTTCCGAACGCCTTACCGACCTCGTCGTAGCGTCCACCCAATGCGATCGCGTTGGGGCTGTCGCAGGTATAGGCGGAAAAGACCATGCCGCTGTGGTAGTGATAGCCGCGTAGATCAGCCAGGTCAAACGCCAGCGTATGGACCAGGGGTTCCAGCTCCACGGCTATCGTTTCCAGCTCATCCAGCGCTGTCATGATTTCAGGATAAGCCGGGAGCAGTTTGCGCGCAAGCGACAGTATTTCCTTGCCGCCGTACAACTCGGGTAGTAGTAGCAGCGCCCGCTGCGCATCTGCGTCGATGTGCTTATCCAGACCCGCGCAAAGATTCTCCAACCCACAAACATCCTTGGCTTGCAATACCCCAAATAACTCCGCCTCCAGCTCGGAAGGGATACCCGCACCTCTCACCAGCCCGCGGAATACGGCAACATGGCCAAGGTCAAGATGAATTTTGCCTATCCCGGCAATTGCCAGACATTGCAGCATAAGGCGCTGGACTTCCAGATCGCTCTCCAGGCCGGCATGGCCGTAAAGTTCGGCACCAACCTGAAGCGGCTCCCGGGTACGAGTCAAACCCGATGGCACGGTATGCAATACGCTGCCTGCATAGCAGAGGCGGGTAATACCCTTGCGATTAAGCAGGTGCGCATCGATACGGGCAACCTGAGGCGTCATGTCGGCACGTAGTCCCATCATGCGTCCACTCAGTTGATCCACCACCTTGAACATGCGCAAATTCGTGCCGCCACCGCTGCCCTTCAGTAAGGATTCCACGTACTCCAGCAAAGGCGGGCTAACCAGTTCATACCCGTGTACGAATAGCCAATCCATGATGCGCCGGCGCATCATCTCTATGCGAAGCGCCTCGGCAGGCAGGATATCCTCAATATATTCGGGGAGAACCCACGCACGCATGTTTATGTTCCAATTGCATTCTGAAGAGAAGCGCGACAGCGCAGGTCTAATTTACGAGGTAAAGCAGAAGAAGCCCTGCCAGCATAGAGGTAAGGCCGATAAAGCGTAACTGACTGTCGTCAACGTCAGTCAATTTCTTGAAGGTCTCACGCCACATGCCGGGTATCAGAAACGGAAAAAGTCCTTCCAACACCAGCATCAGCGCGAAGGCCATTAATAAAGTATCCCACATGCCGCCATAACCTCACTACGCGTCCGATGATCTGTAGCGTAAGCGAACTCATCCGTCATGGGATGAACACGTAAGAAACAGCCCGCCACCGTATGTCCGCTTCGTGTTTACGATATTCTCCGTACTTGCGGCCCGTCAGCAGGGCGAAGTCTGCCAACGCCTGCCTCCGGGCGAACCATCAAATATCCGCAGTTCACTTGGCGCTACGACCGGAGTTTCTCAAATACTTGAAAAATTCGGAGCTAGGATCGAGAATCAGCATGTCGCTCTTGTTTTTCAAGCTCTGCTTATAGGCTTCCAGGCTGCGATAAAAAGCATAAAATTCCGGATTTGGCTGATAAGCAGCGGCATAGATCGCTGAGGCTTTTGCATCGCCCTCACCCTTTGCCTCCTGCGCCTTCCGATAAGCTTCGGCAAGAATGACTTCGCGCTGGCGGTCAGCGTCGGCGCGAATTTTTTCAGACTCCGCCGACCCCGTGGAGCGCAGTTCATTAGCCACGCGCTTCCGTTCTGCTTCCATCCGGCGGTAGACCGATTCACTCACTTCCTGCGGCAAATCCACCCGCTTCAGCCGCACGTCCACGACTTCCACGCCAATTTTGCGTGCGTCGGCGTCGGCTTTCTGGCGCATGATCTCCATGATCTTGTCGCGCTCTCCCGAAACAACGTCATGTACCGTGCGATTGCCGAACTCATCGCGAAGGCTGGAATTCACGGTTTGCGCCAGCCGGGTTTGCGCCAGCATTTCATCCCCGCGAACACTGACGTAATACTGCTTGACGTCAACGATCCGCCATTTTACGAACAGGTCTACCAGCACGTTCTTCTTTTCGGAGGTGATGAACCGCTCCGGCTCGGCTGTATCCATGGTCAGGATGCGCGAATCGAAGTAACGCACGTTTTGCGCCAGAGGAATCTTGAAATACAGGCCGGGCGATGTTTTTACGTCGACCACCTCACCCAGTTGAAACAAGATCGCCAGTTGGCGCTGATCCACGATATACAGTGAAGATGCAGCTAGAACAACCAGGGCGACAAGAGTGCCCAACAGCATTGAAGTATATTTTTTCACTTATCTTGTCTCCCGTTCACGGCCGCGAAACGCCTCGCGGGTGCGCGCGGCACCGTCAGGCATAACTTCTTGCGCCGAGGCGGCTGCCGCCTCGGGCGCTACCGAGGATGAGGACGAGGGACCGCTTGCCTGAATCAGTTTATCCAGCGGCAGATAAAGCAGATTGTTGCCGGCTTTCTGATCCACAAGGATCTTGCTGGTGTTCGACAACACCTGTTCCATCATGTCCAGATAAAGCCGGTCACGCGTTACCGCCGGTGCTTTGTTATATTCAACGAGAACCTGCTTGAACCGGCTGGCTTCACCCTCCGAACTTGCGATCACCCGTTGCTTGTATCCCTCGGACTCCTCCAGCAGACGCGCGGCGTTACCCTTGGCCTTGGGAATGACATCGTTAGCGTAGGCCTGGCCTTCATTTTTCTGCCGCTCCCTATCCTGGCCGGCTTTAACGGCATCGTCGAAAGCCGCCTGCACCTGCTCCGGCGGTTGCGCATTCTGCATAGTCACTTTGCTGATGGCAATTCCTATCTTGTAACGATCGAGAATACCCTGCATCAGCTCGGTTGCTTTCGCCGCTACCTGTTCGCGTCCCTCATAGAGAACGAAATCCATTTTGCTTTTACCGATAATTTCGCGTATCGCCGTTTCTGCTGCCTGTAGCACCGCATTTTCGGGTTCGCGATTGTTAAACAGGAATTCTTCGGGATTCTTGAGGATGTATTGCACGGCAAACTGAATATCGATGATATTCTCATCATCGGTCAGCATCAGCGATTCCTTCAATACCTTGCTTCTTACATTGTTCCGGTAGCCGATTTCTACCGTACGCACGCCGCTGACGTTAACGGCTTCCACTACTTCCAACGGATATGGCAAGTGCCACCGCAGGCCCGCCTGGGTACTTTCCACATATTTCCCAAATCGTAATACGATGCCCCGCTGACCCTCGTTCACAATGTAGAATCCGCTGGCTACCCACAGTAGCAAAAGCAATCCGGCAAGCAGTCCTATACCGCCGCTATATCGCTTGGGATTGTCGCCGCCTCCTTCACCACTCGATCCGCCACCGCCCCCACCTTTGCGCTTTAAAAGATTATTGAGCTTCTTGTTGAAGTTGCGCCACATTTGATCCAGATCAGGTGGACCGGAATTGCCTTTTTTTCTTCCCCACTGAGGATCGTTTAATCCCATGATGATTCCTATTTTCTGTTTAATGTAGATAAAACCATCAAACGATATGGTGAAAAACGCTAAACTTCAGCCTATCGTAGAAATACAAATCGTATTATTTGCCCAATCGTCAAATCATTATTCGCCAATCAAGCACCGCCACTTCCCAAGTGCTCATCGACTCCTTGGAAAGTGCGCGCCTCGATTGCTTCCGATAGTGCCAACTTGATAAACTCCAGCCCCTCGGTCGTTTTCGCGCTCAGCCGAATTTGTTCAATTCTACCATACTCATTACGCCGATAACCCGCGCGTCCCACGGATAAATTGATCAGATCCACCTTGTTCAGCACCAGTATCTGTGGAATCCGGTCAGCGCCGATTTCCTTCAGTACCTTATTTACCTCATCGATTTGCTCGGCACGATTGGGGCTCCCCGCATCCACCACATGGAGCAATAAATCGGCCTGTACGGTTTCCTCAAGTGTGGCCTGGAACGCAGCGACGAGCGTGTGAGGCAAGTCCCGGATAAAGCCTACCGTATCCGAAAGCACGAGCGGCCCGCGGTCAGGGATGAACATTTTGCGGGTGGTGGCATCCAGCGTGGCGAATAACTGATCGGCGACGTAGGCCTGGGCATGCGTCAGGCTATTGAACAGCGTGGATTTTCCCGCGTTGGTATAGCCAACGATGGAAACGGCCGTCACCCGGGCCCGCTGCCTGGAGCGGCGCTGTAACGTGCGTTGGCGCTCGAATTTAACGAGTTTTTCTTTAAGAAGCTTGACGCGCTTCCCGATCAGGCGCCGATCGGTCTCCAACTGGGTCTCGCCGGGACCTCGCAGACCGATACCTCCCTTTTGGCGTTCCAGATGTGTCCAGCCACGTACAAGGCGAGTGGCAAGATGCTCAAGTTGCGCCAGTTCCACCTGCAACTTACCCTCGTGGCTTTTGGCACGCTGCGCGAAGATATCAAGGATCAGGCTGGTACGATCTACGACGCGACACCCGAGGTTCCGCTCCAGATTGCGCTGCTGGGCGGGAGACAGGTCATGGTTGAAGACAACCAGCGATGCGCCGGTTTGCTCCAGGGCGAGCAAAATTTCCTCCACCTTTCCGCTACCGGCAAAGGTGGCTGGATCGGGTCTGGCGCGTTTACCCTTGATCACTGCGGAAACCGCAAGTTGATCGCTCGCGGCCAGTCGATGTAATTCTTCCAGATTTTCAGCCGAGTCGCCGCCGCCAAGATCGAGGCTGACCAATACAGCGGAATCAGCAGCAGAGTCGGTTTTAAGCGTATTCCCGGCAGGTTGGTCAAGCATCAGGTATAGCGGGTGCCTCAAATGGAATGTTGACGGCCCTCGCGGGAACCACGGTAGAGATTGCGTGCTTGTATACCATCTGCGTTACGGTATTCTTCAGTAGCACCACATACTGATCAAATGAGTCGATATGCCCTTGTAGCTTGATTCCGTTTACCAGATAGATCGATACCGGAATATGTTCCTTCCGTAACGTATTTAGAAACGGGTCTTGTAACAATTGCCCTTTAGCGCTCATCGGGGACTCCGTATTGTAATTATTCAAGAAGTAACTCTACTTGATTTTCAAGAGTAAATCCATATTTCTGAAGGCTAAGGCCGCAGGACACCAAACCTGACCATTCGATCAGATCGATGACCGATAATCTGATCAATCCCGATCCTTCAGAAAATGAATCGGCAGAAATGAAAAGAGCAATAAGAGATTATTTGCTATGTTTCGGACACAGCCGCAGCGACGCCCGGTGGGCTTGAATCCCCGGTGGGCTTGAATCTGCACCGAAATGACAAGTCCCCTGCGGTCGAATGCTTGCCCGGGCTATCGTTCAGCTCGGGCAAGCATTCAGAACATCCAATGAAACGTCAGCGCGTTGGTCAAACCACCCTATGTAATTAACTGAACGGTTTAGGTTTTGGCGTCTCATTGGTTGAGGGGGGCAGGATGGGTAGCTTGAATTCCGGCTGCTTCCCGGTCAACGTCTTCAGGAACGCTACAATCTTTGCGTTTTCGTCCTTGCTGAATTTGCGGCCCAATTGCAGTCTCCCCATGGTATCCACGGCTTCTTCCAGCGTCGCAGCAGCGCCATCATGAAAATAGGGATAAGTCAGCTCCACGTTTCGCAAGGTCGGCACCTTGAACATCATGCGGTCGGCATCCGCGCCGGTTACGCCAAATCGGCCTTCCGCCTTGCTCTTCGTTTTATAAGGTTCGACCACCCCCATCTTTTGATAGGAAGCCCCACCTACGGCAGGACCGTTATGGCAGCCCGTACATCCGCTCTCCTTGAACAGCTTGTATCCTTCCAGTTCGTTTTGATTGATCGCTGTCTTGTCGCCCTTGAGCCATTTATCGAAGCGAGAATCAGGCGTCACCAGGGTTTCTTCAAACGCGGCGATGGCGCCAGTCACCATTCCAATGTCGATTTTATCGGAATTGAACACCGCTTTGAAGCGAGTCCGATATTGAGGAATGGAGCGCAATACATCCACCGCCAATTCGTGGGTGAACCCCATTTCCCCTGGATTCGCAATGGGGCCGCCAGCCTGCTCTTTCAAGGTTTTGGCTCGGCCATCCCAAAACTGCGCCAGGCTCATGCTCGAATTTAATACCGTCGGTGAATTGATCGGTCCCTCGTGCCAATTATGGCCAATGGATGTCGGCAGATTGTCCGTGCCGCCCATGCTCAGGTTGTGGCAGGAGTTACAGGAGATGAATCCAGACTTCGATAAACGTGGGTCAAAAAAAAGCATCTTGCCCAGCTCCACCATGTTTTGATCCTTCGGTGCAGCGGCCTGAATCGGCTGGATGGGTTCATCAGCGGCCATACCGGGGGGTGCGGCAATGGTTCCAACAGCTAGCAGCGATATGATCAATGCCCGCATTATCATCGGTAATCTCCTAAAAAACGCGGCTGTAATGGCGCAGCCGATTACGCCTGTAAAATCGCAGCATGGGCAAGCTTATCCGCCGACCGAGGACGAGAATAAAAACATTTGACATCACATATACCCTTTTAAAAAGGGATGTATCTGGAAAGCAGGGCGCTTCGAGCAATACCATGAGCAATAATGACCGCACGGCCAATCCGCAAACCGGTGGAGTGCAAAGTTGCCGGAAAAAGCCCTGGCAGCGCAGATTTTTCAGGCTGCACCGCGATAAAAACGCCAATTCCTGGTTTAGTCACCCTGTTTGGCAGGCGCAGACACAACCTGTTCTCTGGCATCATAACCCGACCGGCCGTTATTATCGCTACCAAATGGCGGGAGAGGGCGGTTAAGCAAGCGTGCCAGTTCGGTCAAAGCCTGGCGATAGACTTGCCGTTTGAATTCGACCACGGATTCCAGCTCCACCCAATACTGATTCCATCGCCATGCATCAAACTCAGGGCGAACACTTGTGCGCAGCGATACGTCGCAATCACGCCCGACGAGACGCAATAGATACCAGATTTGTTTTTGCCCTTTATAGTTTCCCCGCCAATCGCGCCTTATCCATTGATCGGGCACCTCGTAGCGCAACCAATGGCGCGTGCGACCGATGATTTCCACATGCCAGGGGTGCAAACCTACTTCTTCGGTCAATTCCCGATACATTGCCTGTTCCGGGCTCTCGCCCGGTTTGATGCCACCCTGGGGAAATTGCCAGGAATCCTGCTTGATGCGTTTACCCCAAAATACTTCGTTTTTCGAGTTCAGTAAAATGATACCGACATTCGAGCGATATCCGTTGCGGTCGATCATGCGATTCACCCGTTTGATCCATTACAATAGGCTTCGATTTTTCCATACTTTGTCCCAGATTGAAAGCCGTGCAGAGTTTAATAAAACAAGTAAGGTACAAATAAACTATTCGGGACCCGTAACGGGCAATTTGTCGCGTTATCTCCATGCGGAGAATGGGGAGATAAGCCATTCAACGGCCATATTCCATCCCGGCTGGATTTTAGAAGCGCCTGTCAACGCACGGGTGACGGTATGCTGGTTCAGTGCCATCACACTGTGTAATAAAGGCAGTCCAGCGGGATATCAGTTGGCGTAGCAAGGGGCCCAATGGCCTCTTTCGGGAAGAGATCGCGCCAGCCTTTTTATCATTGCTCTGATTTCCTCGATAAAATCCGGATACATGCTGATCGGATAAATACGCCACCGTTTTTCAGGGTAGAATTGCGTATCGATCGTCACGACGGACCCTGTATGCGTTTATCAAGTTTTTTCATTTCAACGCTGAAAGAAGCGCCTGCCGAAGCAGAGCTGGTCAGCCACAAGCTGATGCTGCGCGCCGGCCTCATCAAACGCCTCGGGAGCGGACTCTACACCTGGATGCCACTGGGTCTTAAAATCTTGCGCAAGGTTGAAAATATTGTACGGGAGGAAATGGAAAAGAATGGTGCACTGGAACTTCTGATGCCCGCGGTTCAGCCTGCCGAGTTATGGCGAGAAACCGGGCGCTGGGATGTATTCGGCCCGCAGATGTTGAAAATCAAGGACAGGCACCAGCGCGACTTCTGCTTTGGCCCTACGCACGAAGAAGTCGTTACCGACATAGCGCGGCGGGAAATCAAAAGTTATCGTCAGTTGCCGATCGTTTTCTACCAGATTCAGACTAAATTTCGCGACGAGATCCGGCCCCGCTTCGGCGTCATGCGGGCGCGCGAATTTGTCATGAAAGACGCTTATTCGTTTCACGCCGGTGTTGATAGCCTGGAGCAAACCTATTGCATAATGCATGATGCCTATTGCCGAATATTCAACCGTCTGGGATTGAGGTTTCGCGCAGTAACCGCGGATCCAGGGCCGATAGGAGGGAGTGGTTCGCATGAGTTTCACGTTTTGGCGGATTCGGGTGAAGACGCTATCGCTTTCTGCCCGAATTCGGATTACGCCGCCAACATTGAAATGGCCGAGTCGCTGCAGCCGGTAAAGTCCCGCGGGATTGCCAACGGTTTGATGCGGAAAGTCGAAACAACGTCAAAAAAAACCTGCGAAGAGGTCGCGGCAGCGCTGGATGTTCCTGTCGAACAGACCGTAAAAACGCTGGCGGTCGTAGCGGATGGAAAAATGTATCTATTGCTGCTGCGCGGCGACCATCATCTCAATGAGACTAAAGCTCGCAAAATTCCTTTCCTTTCCGATTTCAGGTTGGCTAACGAAGAAGAAATTCGCGCACACACCGGGTGTCTTCCGGGCTACATAGGGCCGGTCGGCCTGCGCCTTCCGCTTATCGCGGACTGTGCGGTAGTTGCAATGAGCGATTTCGTCTGCGGCGCGAATGAAGAGGACTACCATCTGGTTAATGTTAATTTCGGCCGGGATGTGCAAGAGCCTGACCACATTTTCGACATCCGCGACGTGGTTGCCGGCGATCCCTCGCCGGATGGCCTGGGAACGCTCGATATCTGCCGCGGCATAGAGGTGGGACATATTTTCAAATTACACACCAAGTATTCCGAAGCGATGAAAGCCACCTATCTTGATGAATCCGGGCAAGCCCGGCCGATGGAAATGGGATGCTACGGAATAGGCGTATCGCGTATTGTGGCGGCGGCCATCGAGCAGAGCCATGATGAGCGCGGTATTATTTTTCCGGCAGCGATCGCACCATTCCAGGTCGTTATCATTCCTATCGGCTTAAAGAAGAATGCACAGGTCAGGATCGAAACAGAGAAGTTATATGCCGACATGCTCGATGCCGGCATCGAAGTTCTGCTTGATGATCGTGATGAACGGCCTGGCGTGATGTTCGCGGACATGGAGTTGATTGGTATTCCGCATCGCGTTGTCATCGGCGACCGGAGCTTGAAGGCCGGAAATATCGAGTATCAAGGACGGCGGGATGAAAAACCGCAGGTTGTCCCGCTGACGGACGTGAGTGATTTTTTAAAATTACAAATAGGTGGAACGTGATGTGAGCATCCTCCGCTCGCTTTCACCTACGTTTGCCGTTACCTTGTTGCCTGGTTCAGGTTCAACGATTGCGTGGCGACCGGATAGCTTTCAGGCATAAGGATTCAGCGCAGGAATTACCTGCCTTTTTGGTTTAGTGCCTTGTCAGAGCGTGCACCCTTTGCATCACGGGAATCTTCCCGCATGAATTCTTCCAGGTCTTCGCGGGAAATCAACCCTACCTTATAGGCTGCCGGCTTGCCTTCCGGGTTAAATAAGTACGTGGTGGGCAGCATGGACACCGGGCCGATTTGCGCGGCAATTTTTCTGTCGCCAAGTACGATTGGATAGGAAATGGACAACGATTTTACGAATTTCAATACGGTTTTCGGATCGCGATAATCCATTGCTACGCCGATTATCATGACATCCTTCTTTCGGCTCTCGTAGAGCGACACGAGATCCGGAATTTCTTTCAGGCACGGCGGACACCATGTCGCCCAGAAGTTTATCAATACCCACTTGCCCTTATAGTCGGAGAGCGTGAGCTTTTTTCCTGTATGGTCCGTGAACGTAAAGCCCGTTGTCTGGGCGTTAACTGCTTGCGCGCTAACCGGCAGCGAAATCAACAGGCACAGCGCGAGAGAAAGGTGGCGAATCATTTCTTGCTGAACCCGTTTTTGTAAAGAATAGTCACGCGAAAACATGCTCTTCATTATCGGGTTTTGGCGCAAAAAGTTGCGCTAGCGATACATTCATTTTTTCGTTCATACCCATCGTGATATCCTCCAGCAGACGCTCCAGCTCTAAATTACCTGCCGCTGCCGACCGCAGCGCCTCGGGGCGAAATGTAAAGAGGCGATAAATATCGGCCACCGTAACCTGCTCGGGGTCGATTATTTGAACCCACCCTCCTGTTTTTACCTGCTGAACCAGATTCGCTTGACTCAGCAGCGCCAGTAGTGGCTCCATTTCTTCCAGATTCAGTTTTAGATGTTGTTGCAAACTGGAATAGGTTTCAACTGTGCCTTTCCTGAGCGCTTCGCCCAATACCTGCAACAGGCGTAATGCATCCAGGAACTGCTTACCCTGTGCTGTCGGGTCATGCTGCCAATCGCCAAAACGCCAGCTCGACAGCGAAGCGGCAATCACAGCGCCGAGCAACACCATCAGCCATGAGAGATAAATCCACATCAGAAATATGGGTATAGTGGCGAATGCTCCATATACTGCCTGATAAGTGGGAAACTGGGTAATGTAAAAAGCGAATCCTTGTTTCATTATCTCAAATCCCACCGCCGCGGCCAAGCCGCCGGCTGCGGCATGGCGCCACGAAATTTGACGATTAGGCACGATAAGATAGGGAACCGAAAATGCAATGCTTGTCAGCATTAGCGGCCCTAATTGCAGAAGCGCGACATCAATGCCTGGAATATCCCGGGTCAGGCCCATGGATATCCCGATCAGCCAGGAAGTAAGCGACAAGCTTGCGCCTATCAATAACGGGCCGATGGTCAGCACAGCCCAATAGATGAGCAGTCGATGCAAGAGCGGACGCAACCGCGTCACGCGCCAGATGGAATTCAACGCTTTATCAATCGTCAACATGAGGGCAAGTGCCGTCACGCCCAGAAAAGCGGTGCCGATGGCAGTGAGTTTTACCGCATTATCGGCGAACTGTTGCATATATACCGCAATAACCTTGTTTGCCGCTTCCGGCATCATGGTAGTGAGGATAAATGTCTTTATCTGGGCCGACATTTCTCCAAAGGCGGGAAATGCCGCCACGACAGACAGCGCAATAGCGATCAATGGCACTAATGAGAGCAGTGTCGTAAAGGTGAGGCTAGCGGCGATCTGCGTGCAGTTATGCTGAAAAAAGCGCACAAGAACATAGCGTATAAAATCCAGTGGCCGCGAGGATTTCATGGGTCGTTGTGAAACTGGTCGACAGGATTGAGAGAAAAACTCAATGCGTATCCTATGCTTTTGAAGCAAGACCACCGATCTTGCATCTGATCCATGATGCTGCCTTTTAGGCCTCGATTACACTTGCGGGTGAGCCCGCTCGAGCTTGCTGTGAAGTTTGTTGAGTGCGCTGAGATAGGCTTTGGCAGAGGCCACGACAATATCCGTATCTGCACCGTTGCCATTGACGATGCGGCCGGATTTCTGCAATCGTACCGTGACCTCCCCTTGCGAATCGGTACCGCTCGTTATGGCATTAACGGAGAATAACTGCAGCTCGGCGCCACTGGCCAGGATTTTTTCGATTGCCCGGAAAGTGGCGTCGACCGGACCGCTTCCGCCCGACTCGGCACGTGATTCCCTGCCTTCTTCTGCAATCACGATACTCGCATGGGGCGTTTCTCCTGTTTCACTATGGGCCGTGAGCGACAGAAGCTTATAGTGTTCATGCAAGGTCATGGCGTCATCCGAAACCAGCGCATGCAGATCTTCATCAAAGATGTCGTGCTTCTTGTCCGCTAATTCCTTGAAACGCATGAATGTGGCGTTGAGCACCTCTTCTGATTCCAGTTCGATCCCGAGCTCCGCCAAACGGCTGCGAAAGGCGTTGCGTCCGGAATGTTTGCCTAGCAGCAATTTGTTGGCGCCCCAGCCCACATCCTCAGCCCGCATGATTTCGTACGTTTCGCGGTGCTTGAGCACGCCGTCCTGATGTATGCCGGATTCATGAGCAAACGCGTTGGCGCCGACGATGGCCTTGTTCGGTTGAACCGGAAAACCGGTAATGCCTGATACCAGTTTGCTTGCGGGTACGATATGAACCGTATCTATCCGTGTATCGCAGGGGAAAAAATCCTGGCGAGTCCGTACCGCCATCACGATTTCCTCCAGCGAAGCGTTGCCGGCACGCTCACCCAGGCCATTTACAGTGCATTCAACCTGTCGCGCCCCGTTCATGACTGCCGACAAGGAATTTGCGACCGCCAACCCGAGGTCGTTATGGCAATGCACCGAAAACACCACCCTATCGGAATTGGGTATACGCTCGCGCAGCGTATGAATGAGTTTTCCGAATTGCTCCGGCATCGTGTAGCCCACGGTGTCGGGTATATTCACGGTGGTGGCACCCGCATCAATAACCGCCTCCAGAATACGGCAGAGGAATGCGATATCCGAGCGGCCTGCATCTTCGGGTGAGAATTCCACATCATCCGTATATTGACGCGCCCGTTTCACTGCTTTTACCGCCTGCGCCACCACCTGGTCTGGAGACATGCGCAGTTTCTTCTCCATATGGATGGGTGAGGTGGCAATAAAAGTATGAATACGTGCCGAACTCGCACCCCGCAAAGCTTCGCTAGCGCGGTCGATATCGGCTTCGGTTGCGCGGGCGAGGCCACAGACAATGCTGTCCTTGATCGAATCCGCTACCGCCTTTACCGCCTCGAAGTCACCGTTGGACGCGGCCGGGAAACCTGCTTCAATTACATCCACACGCATGCGCTCCAGTTGCCGCGCGATACGCACTTTTTCTTCTCTGGTCATGGATGCACCGGGACTCTGCTCACCATCGCGCAGCGTGGTGTCAAAAATAATTAAGTGATCTTTCAATGACTTCTCCGTTTTTGAAAGCATACTTGAACTGCGATACAGAATCCAGGAATCGATTCTGCAGGATAAAAACTAGAGAGGGGGAATAATATTAGCGCGCGAGGCGCAGCAGCGGTCGTGCGAGAAGCTGCGGGCGGTGTAAAAGGCGAAGCGGGGAAATGTAGTTTGTTTGCTTCATTCGAGAAATATAAAGGGTTTCCTCGATTCGTGCAATAGCGATATTGAATGCTATATTGAAACAGACACGCGAACTCCGCCATGAATAATTCTTGAAAAAATTATCGATGAGCAAGGGTGTAATCAGAAAGGGACGTTCCGTATCAGGCCGGTTTATTTTGGCGCTGATGACAGCGTTTGCCGCATTTGCCCTGGGCGCGTGCATTTCCCAGAAATCCTGGCATGTGGAAGAGGTCACCGGCCATCTCCCGGACCTGAATTTTTCCCTGACGTCCGATAACGGCAGGCTTGTAACGCCCACGGCCTATGAAGGGCATTTATTATTGATGTATTTCGGGTTTACGAATTGCGATTCCGAGTGTCCCGTTTCAATGGCTCGCCTCGCGCGCGTAATGCAGTCGTTGGGAAACGATGCGAACCGGATACGCATCCTGTTTGTCACACTTGATCCAGGACGCGATACGCCGCAAGTCCTCCACCGTTATGTCACACAATTCGATCCCGACCGTGCAATTGGACTCACCGGGACCACAAGCGATATCGAACGGCTTACGAAACAATATCGAGCCGCTTATCGTCCTCGTTCAAAGATTGGCGAAGCCGGCGATATCGATCATGGCGATGCGGTGTATATCTTTGATTCACGAGGTCGAGCGCGCCTGCTGGCTACGTCCGCAGACTCCGACGCGCACTTGGCGCAAGACCTGCGACGCTTGCTTGAAACAGCTCATTAGGTAAAAACCCAAATAGGTAAAACCCAACCCAGATAACGCCAACTCACTGCATGTGCTTGAAATAAGATTGACGCGGGAATAAGGCCGGTTTTATTGCGAGAGTGCGCCGAACGACACCTTTGGAACCTGTCCGGTAATGGATTTTTTGTATTGGTTCACCCCTTGGGAAGAGTCAGCGCCCGTTTTTATTACCACGGTCGTTGTGGCCGTGCTATTTTTGAGAGGTTGCGCCAGAAGCAACCCACGATTTCAGCAGAAACTATATTTCTGGATGGGACTAGGCTTTACCTATCTGGTTTCTCACACGCAGTTCGATTATTACGCCGAGCATCAATTCTTCATCCATCGGCTTCAGCATCTGGTATTACATCACCTTGGACCGTTCCTCATCGTGCTGAGCAGTCCTGTGGCTATGCTCCGGGCGGGCATGCCCGAGGTTGGCCAGCGAGCGTGCCGTCTCATCGCAGAGTGGAAGCCGGCTCAATATCTCTTGTCTGCCTTATGTAATCCCGTCGTGGCCGTCACCCTGTTCTGCGGACTCATCGGTTTCTGGCTATTGCCTTCCATCCACTTTACCGCAATGATCGACTGGCGTTTGTATCGCCTGATGAACTGGAGCATGTTTATAAACGGTTTATTCTTCTGGGGGATCGTTCTTCATCGTGGGCCCGTATTTTCGGTCCGGCTATCGCCGGGTTCGCGGATTTCCATGATGCTCGCAGTCATTCCACCACAAATCGTGATAGGCGCAATGATATTCTTCGCTTCCAGCGAACTCTACCCGATATACACGATTTGCGGCCGCGCGATCGGAGGGTTGAGCGCGATAGCGGATCAGCAAATCGGTGGAATAATTCTATGGATTCATGGCGCGATGATGAGCGCGATTGGTATCTTGATTGTAGTGCGCGGGGAGTTGATGCGGCAAAAACACTGACGGTACGGGCTGTTTCGGCACGCCGACAACAGCCCGTGAAACACCACCCACGACAGCGCAAAAGATGTAGCCGCTGCAAGGGAGGCTGAAGCCCCTCGCCCCACGTTGATTGGGGAGCGCGTGAATCCGTGAATCCTTGACGGAATTCGTGGGTTGGTTCTACTCATGAAGGGTAAAACAGGAAAATAAATTAATTGTTCTTACCAAACGTTTTCTACCTTGTCCTCCTTGGGAATGAGGCACACTGAGTACTTAATATTTTGCTACGTCACATTTCACACGTGCCAACTCAACTAAGTCGTCAGCGGTAGAACCAACGCCGCCGCATACGATAACCAATATCGTTTTATACTCTGATAACGCTGCAACTTTTTCGTACACCGCAGCGAGCGCAACGCCGCAAGCAGGCTCAACGACAATTCCATGATCTTGCAAAAACTGCAAAGAAGCAGAAACAGCCATCTGGTCCGGCAACACAACGCTTTCGATTCGGTGATTTTTTGAGTATGCCAATGCTTGTGCACAAACCATGCGCGCCCCTAATGTCGTCGCAATACTCGATATGTTTGCAAGCTCGACAAGGAATCCTGCGTTTAAGGATTTCCCATAGGAGTCCGCACCTTCAGTTTCAACAGCGATGACGGGCACATCGGCACCTCCATTCCGCTTCAATCCTTCTATGACACCGCACAGGAGGCCGCCGCCCCCAACTGACAGAACAATTGCGTCAGGCTTCAGACCAGCACGGGATATTTCATCAATTAGACTGGCATGACCTCTCCAAATCAGCGGGTCATCGAAAGGATGTATATATGCATCGGCGGGTTGCATGAGTGACAGTGCAAATCGGTGCGCTTCGTCCAAAGACTTCCCCTGGACTATAACTTCCGCATTTTCCAAACACATCAAATTCACCGCCCGCTTTGAAGCTGTCTCAGGTACCACGATGATTACAGGTACCGAAAGGCGCCGTCCAGCAAAAGCAACTGCCAGCCCCGCATTCCCGCCCGATGACGCAATGAAGCGTTTTGCTCCTCGTTTTAAATATTCCTCGCATGCATAGCCGATTCCTCGGGTTTTGAAAGAACCGGATGGTTGGGCGGACTCCATTTTCAGCCAAATGGATTGACCCACTTTATGGCTGATCAAATGGGATTCAATTAGCGGTGTTTCAATATGTAGCGGCATTCAAAAGAAATATAATTGACGAATACGGCAGGGAACTGCGCTAAAAACATGGAATCGCCGCTCATTGATTCATTCCAGGCGCTATTCAAATTTTGCTGAAACGGGGGCCGTGCATCCAGTTCCAGCCGGGCTCGCCGTTGAGTTCCTGGGACAATCCAAATCAATGTGGCGCGCTCGAAGCAATATAATCGCGTTTCGCAAGTTGCGACACCATCCTGTGGTGAAAAGCAGATTCGGTGGCTTTTTCTGCCGCCAGCTTGTATTTTTGCACCAGGGCGATGGCATGCGCGTGTGAATCCTGCTCGTGTCTCCCGTAGAGGTAGCTTTTGTCCTCGTAATACTGGAGCCGTTTCTCGTGTTCCGCTGCTATTTCCAGCAGTTTCCCCGCCCGGCTTTCATACCGCCTGGCGAGGCCGTCGTGGTCGACAAAAGGCCTGATATTTTGTGCGGACACACTCGTGTCTTCCTTTTTTGCTTCGATTAAACCAGTCTCCGAGCAGCTCGCTAGTAGGCCCAGCGTGGATATAGCCGCTACAAACTTCCTTATTTCTTTTTGCATGATAGGCAGGCTCCAATGAAATGGATGAAGTGAAAGCCGCTCCATCCTAATGCGGTCCATGACACTGGAACATTAGGGAAACTCTGGTTTTATACTAGGTGGAACCCTGATGCACAATGCATGAAGAAGCTTCATAATTGTACTCAGTATTACTATAAATAAAAGTCACGTGTTTTGATTGTTATCATAATATTTTGGTTATATATTTAGGATCTTAAGTCCTAACTGCAGTTCCCCCGTAATACGCCAAAAAATAGTGTCCCCCCTCACTCTTGCTGCTCGAGCTTTAACGAAGGCAGGGGTGAGCGAGCAAGGCCGATCTCTCACTAGAGCTAGCCCTGGTGAGAGCTGGTTTAAACCCCCCACAATCCTCTCAATAGATACCGCTGATTTTTGATTGATCGTCTATCACAGCATCTTTAACCTAAATCCGGTAGTTGGACGGGGTGAAGTGTACGGTTTTTGGGGTGCAGGGCAAGGCGCAACGACGCGGAATGCGACCGCGCAGGGCGGAGCAGTGCCTTCCGCAGGAAGGTGCGACCCCGAAGCGGGATGCGGGCGCCCCCTTGCGTGTGGAGCGCGATCGCGGCATCCCCTGCGCTGCCCGATCCCCGCTGCGCGGGGCCCCTCGGGCGACGCTTCGGGGCGCCGTTCCATTCCAAGGAGTTGCAACGCAACCATGCGCCGCAAAAACTGTGCAATTCTCCCCGTAGCGTCCCCACCCGGAAGGTGAGCGTCAAATAATATGAAATATTGTTATTAATCATGATGCTGATCTATTAAATAAGCGGTCAACTACCGGATTTAGGTTTAATCCGTAAGAGGACCAAATGATCACTGGATAAGCAATTACAGCAATCGAATTTCCTGCGCTCGTATCACCTCTTATCCTGGCTAAACCGCTGTTCGAGCTTCTCTCGATAACTGCTCCATCTGTCCTCGTCCAGATTCTTTACCATAGGCACCATGTCTTCGCGTTGCATCCATCGAAAAGCGATGGAACCCGTCACGGTGCCGATTGCGGGAGCCGATCTTCGCGCAGCGCTTTTCGCAATAAGGATACATCGCGCGTTGTCACCGCAGGTGCTGCATTCCCCCAGCTATTGCGTACGAAGGTAAGGACGTCCGCTATCTCGCGGTCAGAAAACTTTTTTTCATAAGCCGGCATTTTTTTTGGTTTCGGCCCGTTTTTCGTCAGTGGCGCTTTTCCTCCTTCCAGCACGAGGCGAACGAGGGAGGACGCATTTTCGGAGAGAACCATCGCGTTACCGCCAAGCCGCGGGATTTGCGGTGACTTGCCTGTGCCATTATCTCGATGGCATTTGGCGCAAAACCCCGAGTAGAGGCCCGCACCCGGGCGTTCAAATTGGTTCGAAACGGCCCCGGTCAGGACGAGTTGGCCTTGCATGGCGGGCGGTTTGTAGGACGTCTTTCCCTTCTTCGCCGGCAGGGATTTAAGATAATGTGCAATGGCATTCAGATCAGCTTTATGTAAATGCTGAGTACTGTTTTCGATAACGGTGATCATGCTGCCAAAGGCGACGCTATGTCTGTTATGGCCTGTTTCCAGGAACGTGGAAATGTCCGCTTCGGACCATCTGCCCAGACCCGATGAATCTGTTCCAGTCAGGTTTCCGGCAAACCAGTTATCTATCTCTGCGCCGCTCAAGTAGTCCGGCGATGATTCCGAATATCCTTTTTCCTGGAAAGCCAGGCCACGGGGCGTATGGCAGGCGCCGCAATGGCCAAAAGTTTGCACGAGGTAAGCGCCGCGATTCCACTGCGTATCGCGGTCGGTGCGTGATTGGTATGTCTTCTGATTGGCGAATGCCGCGCTCCAGAACATCAGGCCCCAGCGCTGGCTGAAGGGAAAAACGAGCCTGGTCTGGGGAGGCGTATGATGAACCGGCTTCACTCCCTGCATGAAATAAGCATATAACGCCTGCATATCGCTTTCCGTCGCCGCTGCGAACGAGGCATAAGGCATAGCCGGATAGAGGCGTCTGCCGTCCCTGGCGATGCCTTCGCGAACGGCACGGCTAAA
The DNA here is from genome assembly GCF_900100985.1 of Nitrosospira sp. Nsp1. NCBI lineage: Bacteria > Pseudomonadati > Pseudomonadota > Betaproteobacteria > Nitrosomonadales > Nitrosomonadaceae > Nitrosospira > Nitrosospira sp. Nsp1. Next base: position 214,287 of record NZ_FMUF01000001.1, on the reverse strand, counting down.
ATCGGCGTAACTGTATCGGCCAATGCCTGTGGCTGGATCTGGCGTGATATTCGTTGAATAAATAACCCCGAAAGGCGAATTGATCGGCAGGCCGCCGGCAAAAGGGGGGTGATGCGGCCCGGCTGTATGGCAACTGGCGCAATCAGCCACCTTGGCAAGATATTCGCCAAGGGCGATGGTTTCGGGATCGGCAGCCTGGGCGTTTGCGACAATCATCCCCCCTAAGGCAATTGAGGCAACCCATGCAACCCATGAACGGCCTGTAGCTAAAGCCCGGTTTGTCCAATCCCTGAGTGCCGTTCCCGATATCTTCATCCCTGTTAAATCCAGGAGCTACAAGGCGGCACCAATAAAACAGCGCACGCGGTAAATAAAATTGCGACGATAAACACGAAACTCGACATTGTCCCCAGCCTTGCCAGAAATCGTGTCTGTCCTCCATCTGCTTCGAAGGCATGTTCTCCTGCTCCTGACATGCTTGGCCGATGACTTGCCCGTCGCCATAGATTCCACGCGACATATCCCGAAATCAAGCCACCCGCCAGGCAAATCAGGCTGATCATTGCCAGGATTACCGACAAGTCGGCCAGCAACGGGGCGGAGAGCGGAACTTGATGCGGATAGCAAGTATAGGCGGCAAGCGGTTCGCTTAAAGACATCTGGCCTACCCAGAACGTTGGCGCACCAAAAAGTGCCAGCAATGTTCTATATGTACTCACCGAATCATGAGTAGGAGCACGATGTTCTTTCGCTATGTCCTGTTTGCCGGTAAAGATCATTTGAATTTCAGAGGTAAGGAAACAGGTAAAGGGTAGTGAAAACGAACAGCCAGACAACATCGACAAAGTGCCAGTACACCCCGCCGATAGTGACGGCGACATGGCGTTTCTCGTTAAAGTAGCTGAACGATATCCACACCAGCAGGAGCAACAGGATGGCCAGCCCGATGACGACGTGAAGCAGATGAAATCCCGTGATCGTGAAATACAGCGATCCATACAGATCCGAAGTCATGCCATACGTTTTTTTATCCCATTCATTGAGCTGAATTCCGACGAAACAGGCACCCAGCACGATTGCGAGCGCCATCGCCGCCATGGCCCACTGGATCTGTTTTTTCTGGATGCAGCGTTCGCTTGCCCAAACGCAGACACTGCTCAGAAGCAAAATCGCGGTATTTATGCCGGGCAGGAGCAAGTCGGGCAAACCTGCCGGCGGCCAATGCTGTTCCGCTTGGGACGCGAGATAGAAGTAAGTAAACAGCAGATATCCAAATAGGGATCCCTCCGTCACGATCAGCGCCAGAACGCCCCACCACCCACCCGATAGTTTTCCCTTGCTCCCTACGGGCAGTGGCTGTACCAGCAATTGATCGGCGTTAACCATGGGCTTCCCGCCGTGGTGCGTCAGGCAAGCGTTGAGCAAGCGTTTTTCTGGGCCACATCCAGACGATAAGCGCGGCAATGGTCAATATAATCATGAGCACGGTGAAATTCCACCAGTGAAGCAGCATGCCAACGAACACCAGCGAAACGAACAACCCGACGAAGAAGGGCGCATAGGAGTCATCGGGCATCTTCAGGATGATCTCCGGTACCGCATCGATCGGAGAGGTGCCCATCGTTTCGCGGCCTTCCATCAGCAGATAGCCTTCTTCAAGGCTCGAACGATTCCCGCTTTCCCCATTTTTCCCGTTTTCATTAAGCCGGCCCTCCCATAGCGGATGCCGGCTTGCGACAACGGGAATGACGGCAAAGTTATAGGCGGGGGGTGGCGAAGGGATGGACCATTCCAGCGAGGCGGCATCCCATGGGTTTGGGCCTGCCCGAACCCCACGCTTGAGGCTGATCGCAACATTGACAAGAAAAATCAGGACACCAAGGGCAAATACGAAAGACCCGATGGATGTGATCATATTGACCGTATCCCAGCCCATCCGCGATGAATAGGTATAGATACGGCGCGGCATGCCCAGTAGACCCGATATGTGCATCGGAAAAAACCCTACGTTGAAACCGATGAACATGACCCAAAAACTCCATCTGCCCATCTTTTCATCCATCATGCGGCCGGTGAATTTGGGAAACCAGTAGTAGATGCCGCCGATGACCGGGAACACGTTGATGCCCAGCAGCACATAATGCAAATGTGCGACGATGAAGTAGGTTTCGTTAAGCTGCCAATCGAGCGATACGGCTGCCGTCATCACACCCGATAAGCCGCCGATGACAAACAGAAGGACAAATCCGGCAAAGAACAGAAACGGCGTCTTGAACACCGGCCTTCCGAGCCAGATGGTTGCAATCCACGAAAACACCGCGACTGAGCTCGGAATTGAAATGACCATGCTGGCGGCACCGAAAATCGATAGGGCCACCGTCGGCAAACCGGTGGCGAACATATGATGGATCCATACCTCGAATCCAAGCAGCATGGTCGCCATGGTAGCAAGGGCCATCATTGCATAACCCACCAGGGGGCGGCGGCAAAACGTGGGCAATGCGTCCGAAACGATGCCCATCGCCGGAAGCACGATCGCGTAAACCCACGGATGGCCGAAAATCCAGAAGAGGTGCTGCCACAGCAGCGGCTTACCCCCATTGACCACGTCGAAGAAGTAGGTGCCGATCTGGCGGTCCAGCCATAGAAGAAAAAACGCGAGGCTGACTGCGGGGATGACCAGCAGATTGGCTACGGATGCGGTGAGCGTGCCCCAGACCAGTATGGGTACGCGATTGATTGTCATGCCCGGCGCCCGCATCCGGAATAGCGTAACCACAAAATTGACCGATCCGACAGTCGTCGATATTCCCAGCAGCACCATGCCGAGTGCGAAGACATCGATATTGGGGCCGGTGTTATAGATGGGGCCCGCAAAGGGAACGTAGTTGAACCAGCCGGCGTTCGGCGCCTGGCCGATAGGGAAGCTCGCATACATGAATATGCCTGCAAACAGGAAGACCCAGTAAGAGAGCGCATTCAGGCGGGGAAATGCCATGTCGCGCGAGCCTAGCAGCAACGGCCAGAGATAATTGGAAAACCCCGACAATATCGGCAAGGCGTACAGGAAGATCATCGTCACGCCGTGCATCGTGAACAATTGGCTGTATTGTTCCGGCGTCAACAGCGTAAGGTCCGGTCCGGAGAGCTGCACGCGCATGATCAGGGCTTCGACGCCGCCGATCAGAAGGAAAACAAACGCCGTGACGATATACCGCAGGCCGATCGTCTTGTGATCGACCGTGGAGAGCGAGCCGCGCCAACCAGGGGCCGATTCCCAGGTATGAGCGAGGTGCGCTTCGGCAGCCGAACCAATCGGTGCGCGGCCAAAATCCGGCACGCGGCTCAGGCGGTCATCGCCTGAATGGGCGCCGTGGCTACGGTCGTCCGCTGGGTTATGCGTCATGTCAGAGGTAGCCATACATTCTTAGTCCAATTCCGATAAAAATAACGCCAGCGCGGACTTTTCGGATTCTGATAACACAATGCTGGGCATGCGTGACCCCGGCTTGAGTTGTTGGGCGTTGACGACCCAGTTCATCAGATGTTCAGGCGAGTTCGTTAATAGTCCAGCCGCAAGCCGGCGTCGTGAGTTCAAGTGAGTCAGATCGGGCGCATGCCGGCCGCTGGCATTGGTTCCCCGAATCGTGTGGCAACCGGCGCAACGATCCATGAACAGTTTGTGCCCCGGATTTTCATCTCTCGTCGGAGCAAGTGAAACGGTTTGCCGCTGGGCGTTTTGCCATTTTTCAAAATCGTGGGCGCTTTCCGCAACGATCTCGAAACCCATGTGAGCATGACCGGCGCCGCAAAACTGGACACATTGCCCGGTATATATGCCCGGTACATCGGCTTGGATCCATTGCTGATTCGTGAGTCCCGGGATCATCTGTGTTTTGCCGGCGAGCTTTGGTACCCAGAATGCGTGGATGACGTCGGCGCTTTTCAGCTTGATCAGGACAGGCTGCCCGACCGGAACATGCAGCTCATTGGCAGTGATGAAGCGTTGCGATGGATCATCATGGTCATACTCGATTTTCCACCACCAGTCATATCCCGTAACGGTCAGCGTAATGGTTGGGCTTTGCGCCGGCTTGGCGACCGCGTTCAGCACCATCAGGGAGTAAATAACCAGGCCAAACAATATGCAGGTGGAAATTCCCGTTCCGATATATATCCACCGCAGCCCTTCGCCTTCACTGCCGATTGTGCGCGGGTTCATGGCAGGACGTCTGCGGAGCAAAGCTGCCAGCAGCAATAGGGTGATAATGGAGAACACTAGTACCGATAGCCCGGCGAGCACCCATCCGAGATGCATTGTCGGTCTGGACGCGGGCCCATAACTGTGCAGGAAATAATTTAGCGGTGCGTCCGCTGCATTCGCCGCGGGTGCCAGTATTGCCACTGTGGCGGATATAACGACCACCCGTGCCGCCAGGTCTGATGCCTGTTTTGAGGCTGCATGAAAATAAAATCCCGACTCGATAATTTTCATTTTCCGGCTAGGCAACTAAAAAATGATGTTCTCCATGATGACGATAAGGCTTATCGGAACGCGGTTCGATACTCGGTTTATCCTGCATCGGCCCATTTTTTTACAAGATCGGAAGACTTGATGATGCTGCGCGAGTCCAGTCGCGTACCTTTTGGCCTGTTTAAAAGTAACGCGGGGCGACAGCGGTGGTGGTGCAGGTTTCCAGCACCGTCGGGCGGTTGGCGCGCCGTGCATCCCGGACTCTGTCGAACTCTACGGCGATCGATGCGAGCACCCCGCGGGCGCCATCGCGGATTTCGTCTTGCGGCAACCCGGCTTTCGGCCAAGCCGAGGAGGATGATTGAATGCTACGCTTCCGGCACAATGCTTCTGTTCGCCAGCGCACTTACGATTTCTTCACAATCCCGTGATGCATAATCCAGAATCCGGCAACTGGACGGAAAGGAAGCTCACAGGATATGAAAAATCCTTTTCGGTTATAGTGCTCAGCTGAAAAATGAGCGGCCCGCTGCGGGATTCAGGATAAAAACACAGGCGAGCGAGTTTTCTATCCGGACATGCAGGACACCGACGGCGGCGCGGCTTCTCTGCGCTAGCTTCAGGTATTCGCGGAATTAGACCGGATTGAACTTATTACAAGCGGGCGAGTCAGAATAAAAAGAGAAGCGGAAGTGGCAAGGCAACCGAATAGGCGAATTTCGAATCAGAGGCGGGGAGGATTCTTTGGTTTTATTCCAGGCTGCGTAAAATTACGGGTATGAGCAGGCAGCGATCGGCGGAATCTGATTTTTGGACATCAGGTGTTGCATCAGAAAGAAATACGGAAGGAATGACCCCAAGCGAGCCTGAACCATCGTGGCTGCACCTGGGGCTGAGTGAAGGAGGGAAAAATCGACTAGAAGGCAACCTGATATTGCAATACGAACTGTCCTCTGCTGGAAGTTTTAACGATATCGCCGGCAGAGTTGGCGCGGAATACGGGCCTGTTCTGGTAATCAAAGGTGATCTTGCTGTTATGACCGTGTAGCAACCAGTTGACGCCGCCGTTAAACACGTTCATCTGATCGTGGAGTGCGTCCCAGCCTGCGCTTGTTATCGATGTATAGACCTGCAGTTGGCCGTTATTTGACCCAAGCAAGCTTTTAGGCAACAGATATCCCGCCTGCGCGTACCACATGTCGCCCGTGCCAAACATTGGGTAAGTATTGCCGGGACCATTTCTACTGACGCCTGGGCCTGCTCCGTTAGCCGTATTCTGGCCATTGCCGTTCATGCGAAGATAATTGGGCCCATAGTTCATGTGGAAGTACCCCACATAAGCGGAGATGGCAGTTTCCTTCTCCTTGTCCAATGGCGCATCCAGATAACCGGCAACCGACCAGTGAGTCATGTCATGAAACTGCGGATTAGCCTCGGTGCCCGTCCACATGGCAGCTTTCTGGGTGGCAAAGCCGGCTTCAAGATTCAGTATGCTCTTTTTGCCGAGATAGGTTCCCTGCATGTAGGGGTTGGTGTTGGGTTCAACGTCCCAGAAATTCCAGTAGAACATCCCGGTATAATTTTTATGATGACCAACCTGGGCAAAATTAGCCACCGACGGGTCAATCGCACCACCGGCAGAACCCGATAATCCGGCGGTCGTTATCGGCATCGAGTCGTTTGCGGCTACCATATAGCGAAATTTGCTGATCTGGCCGCGAAGATAGACGCCATATTGCCTGTTGAACGAAGACGTCCGTTCGGTCGTGTATTGAGCAAGAAGCGGGACATCCATCGTCATGATGGTGCTGACGCTGGGCGCGCTGAAGCGGGACAGGCCGTTGAACATGCCAAGCCCGCCCCCTACGGTCATCTGATTTCCCTCGGTCAACCGCAGCTCAGCGAAGGCATCATGAAAATAGGCGGCGATGTGCCGATTATCGTTCTGTTGAGTCAGGAAGTTCTGGTTATTCATCCCATACTGGGTGTAAAAATACACCCTGTCGGTAAGTTGCCCTTGTACGACGAGACGGGTCCGGCGTAGGCCGATATCCGTCGTGTCGTCTACAGGTTGGCCCTGTACCAGGGATCCCGGATTATTTTGTTCGTACCGTAATTGAACCTGGTTAAGAAAACCGAATTTGATGTACTGGCTTCCATCGCCGTTCAGATTCCATTTGAAAGGATCTTTATCCTTCCAGTTTGCGAAGCCGAAGCCACCCTCCGGCTTTTTCACACCTGCTATCGTGGCGCCCGGCCCCATTGGAACGCCTTGGCCCACGTTGGGACCGACCTGTACACCGGGAGGTAAGGGACCTGTTGCTGCGCTGGGAGCTGGGGTGGCCGGCTTATCCGAAACTCTTTCGAAAGAGCCCATGCGGACGCGGTCGGCTCCCGGTTCGGCATAGATCTGCTTGGTCTTGGTATCCACATAAAGGTCAATGGCCTGGGCATATAGAGAAGCCGGAAACAGGCAGCAGGACAAGAGACTTAGGGGGAAACGAAACTTCATAGATACTCCCGATATCAAAGTTGAACAGCGAAGACTTGAAGATTCAATAAATGTTCATATCTTATTTGGAAACTATGTCCGCCATGGTAATCGCTCAGTTGATTGTGAGTTTTTTTTGGAATTTTTGCTGAGTCGAAAATAACACCGCGCCCATGAAAAAAACGTTACGGGAATGTGAAAAATGCGTGAGGAATGGTAAATAGAACTGAAGAGTTAGTCAAGATATTATGCAAAACCACTATTCATTAGTGGTTATCGTGTCCTGGAAGGTTTAGTGTGTAGCGGGTGAATTTACGGTGATATGATCGCTATCATCGGTTTGCATTAATAGGTCTGTGTCGTGCTTGGCACGCTTTACAAGCGACCACATAAACTTCGGCTTACCATGAAAAACTCCCATTCAAACCCAGCCTTATACTTTGCCGCAAGCTGCATTATTACCGGATCGCAGGCACGCAGTCTGGAATTGGCGAGTGCAGAACGCGGGATCGGTCATCGAATTGAGACATGATGTACAAACATCTGGCAGGATTTCTTTTTGCGGCGCTGTTGCCTTTTAGTTCCGGATGCTCCGTGTTCATGGCGATTGACCAGCCAGACAAGAAGAATGTGGATTTGTTCAGGGTAGGAACGCCCAGAAGCGTGCTTCTTGGCGAATTTGGCGCGCCCGCCGTGTCAGAAACGCGAAGTGGAAGGAAATACGAAATTTTCAGGTTTGTTCAAGGCTACAGCACGGGAGCAAAAGCTGGGAGGGCGCTAGTTCATGGCGCTGCCGATGTAGCGACATTCGGGTTGTGGGAAATTTAGTAGCAATTTCCAACCGGAGTCTTCGCCGCCTTCCGCCTCGCGATGCCCGTTGCAACGTCCCGCCTCGAAGTAGGGTATCTCATCCCGTTTTTACAAGTTGCAAACTTACCCAGGAGTTACCCTCCCGCCGCTCCTCCCGCTGAAATATTCGTATCCACGTCGGTGTTCGGGCCAGGAGGCGTATTAGGTCCGTAGAGAACTCTTAGAATTTTTTTAAGCAGGCTTTCCTTCGGCGGCGTAGCCCAGCTTGTGGCTGCCTGCTCTTTACAGGTCTTGCTTGTTGCGCTTACCTGATCAGGCGCATTCTCCGCAGGTGTCGAATTTCCGCTTCCCGGCGGCGAAACGTCCTGACAGGTGACCTTGCCGTTCTCTTCTCGGGGCGCGGAAGGTTCTCCGCCCGTCTGCGCCTGAAGCGGACTTATTGGAAGAAGAATCGTGGTGGCAGCAACCAACATATAGCGAGCCGCTGCATTTTTTCTTGCGCAAAAAATATGTTTTATGTCAGTTCTCCTTTATTCGTCAACGTGTCCGATATCCCTGACCGCAAAATCAACCGCCAGCACCGCCGACCGAGATGTTTTCGTCCATGTCGCGGTTCGGCCCGCGCGGTGACTCAGCCCGATACAGGATACGCACGACCTTGCAGAGAAAACTTTCCTGCTCAGGCGTGGCGTGCTGGCACGAGTCGGATGTCTGCTGCCCGGTTGATGACCAGCCCGATGGAGAATCCGTTTGGCTCGACGCGGCCTGAGCAGGTGCGGCCTGAGCAGGCGCAGGGGTATTATTTCCGGTAGCGGTAGCCTGGCCTGTTACAGGGTCTTGCCAGCCGGAAGCCGGCTGCTCGGCGCTTGAGCCAGCCTGCGCGAGCAAATAGGCTCCACCTTGTGCGGCCATATCAGTCGGTGCAGTCTGTGCATGGGATATCGCGACTGTGCCGAGAATCAGGGTCCCGGCAATTATTAAAAACCGGGTTGCGGAGTTTTTCAGAATGAAAGTATGTTTCATAGGTTCCTTTTATTCGGGTCGAGAGAAGACAAAAATGAAATACTACACCTGTTTCTCGAATCTTAACGCAAGTAGACCCAACCGGCAGCCTCACGCTCATGAATTTTGCGCCATGACGCCGCAATGAACAACGGGCGAATGCAGGGTTGGACCGGGAGAGGAGCATGCGGATTCCAACACTGAATGCTTGATGCATTTCTGCTTTCAGGCATGGGCGATAGATTCAAAGATAAACAGGAAAGAAGACGGAAAGAGTTGGGTGACGAACAGAGTCGTACGTTCCGGTTAGTGCGAAAATCAGATTATCAGCAGGAAGTTGAAATGGAAGAGGATTGGCCGTCCACCATCTCGTGATGGTGGACGCACATATATTTAACCGGCTTCGGGCACTATGCAATAGACCCGACAAGCCCCGGCTTGCCCAAGCCTGCGTTTTTGCGGTTTGCGACAAAGCCTATCAGCCCCAGCCCAACCAGCAGCATGGCATAGGTTTCCGGCTCGGGAACCGCGGCGGCGAAGCCCGGTACATCCGTGAGCACGATGCGCCCGTTAAGATCCTGAATCTCCCGTGCGTCACCATCCGGGAAAAGCGAACTATACGCATTGATTTCAGCCGCGGACATTTGCAGCGGCTGAGCGAGATCGATCCATTTTACACCCTCGTCGAAATGAGGCGTCGTGAGTGAGCCATCATAGCGGAAGGATTCCAGGTTGGTCGGCAGCAGGGCGTTCAAATCAAAGTGGTTGAAAACATGTGTCTGCTTATCGTTCTGGGGTAAATCGGAGAAAATGGGTTCAAGCGCGGTATTGGACGCACCTACCTCGATCCACCGGCCGACGACGAGAATGTTCTTGCTTGCGTCTTCAAATACCAGATGCATTTCCATGGGGAATACCTTGCCATTCTCCAGATGCTCCGCGGGTGTATGGAAGTGAAACTGGGCCAGTTGATAGGTATCTCCATCCACTGTCATTGATCCAGCACCATCGGGAACAATGGCTCTGGCGGCGGTTGCGAACTCATCAGGCGAACCATTGTTGATGACGTCTAACTTAGTGTCAGAGCTCAAGTTAAACTGCATCGGCGATAGCGTCTCGAATTTTGTATTCGCCGCAGTGATATCAATGGGACTTTGCTGGGGAGCCGCATGCGCTGCAGGCAGGCCGTACAGGAAAAGGGCGGAAACAATCGATGCCAGCGGTAATAACCGAGTCAATGGTGCGTTCATGGTAAGTGTCCTCAAAAGTGCGATGCTTGAAATGAAGGGCATGGGTATGACGTTATGCAATTTAAAAATAACATGCCCGGTGTGAAAAAACAGTCGCCTAAATGTTAAGAATGCGTTAACCCTACTTGCTTAGGTATTAAGCCGCTTGTCATTACCGAAGGGCTTGGTTGCTTGTTTCATATCAGATTCCCGACTTCGGGTTGTGCCAGCAATTATCGGGCGCCATCAATGTATCCGCGGCTTGGGGTCCCCAGCTTCCACGTGCGTAGGGAATGACCGGACGATGTGTCTTCAGGACATCATCGAGCGTTGCCCAGGCGGCCTCTACTGTATCCTCCCGCGTGAACAACGCTCCGTCGCCTCTCATGGCGTCATGCAACAGCCGTTCGTAAGGCAATTCCTGTCCAAAATGTTCTTCGACCAGGCAGAGTTCCCGCTCATCGCCAATAAACTCTTTTCCCGCACGTTTGACGCGTGCAGCGATAGCGATGGTGGAAACAGGGGAAAGCTGGAAGCGCAGGTAGTTGGCGCCGCAGGTTCGAAGGTCAGGTATCGAGTCGGCAAAAAGCGCCTGCGGCGGGGGTTTTAGCTGGACCAGAACTTCCGTGACTGTTTTGGCGAGAAATTTGCCTGAGCGCAAATACCAGGGAACCCCACCCCAGCGCCAGGAGTCGATAAATAGACGCAAGGCGCAAAATGTTTCGACGTCCGAGTCTTTTGCTACGTCCGCTTCCTCGCGATAACCGGCATATTGACCCCGCACCAGGTCATCCGGGCTCAACGGCCGCATTGCGCGGAACACGTTCGCCTTTTCGCCTTGAACCGCACCGAAGCCCCTATATGTTGGCGGCTCCATGGCAAGCAGCGCAATGATCTGGAAAATATGGTTTTGAACCACGTCGCGCAGGCAACCCGCGGATTCGTAAAATCCCCCGCGTCCCTCTACGCCAAAATCCTCGGCCAGCGTTATCTGGATACCGGCTATATAGTTCCGGTTCCAGATCGGTTCCAGGAACGAGTTGGCGAAGCGGAAGTAGAGGATATTCATTATCGCCTCCTTCCCCAGGAAATGGTCGATGCGGAAAATGGAGTTTTCCGAAAATGCACCGCGCGCGGTGCGGTTGAGCTCGCGTGCAGAGGCGAGGTCGCGTCCAAACGGCTTTTCGACGATGACTCTGGCACCATCGGCCAGACCGGTGGCACCCAGGCTTTTTATAACGGTAGCGAAAAGAGAAGGGGGTATGGCGAGGTAATGGGCCGGCCGCTTGGCACTTCCCAGCGCCTGCTTGAGTACTTTGAAAGTTTCCGGATTATTGTAATTGCCGGAAACGTATCGGAACAACGAAAGAAGATGGTCAAGCGCGGGCTGGTCATCGATCTTGCCGGACTGCTTTACAGCTTCCGCTACCCTGCCGCGAAGCTGGGCGATATCCCATGGCGACGAGGCTACGCCGATGACGGGTACATCCAGAGAGCCTTGCTTTGCCATCGCATAAAGCGCCGGAAAGATCTTCTTGTACGCGAGGTCGCCCGTCACGCCGAACAGCACCAGCGCATCGGACGCCGCTTCTTCGTCGTCTGGCTTATTTCCCCCATCCATCTCAGCTCGTTCCTTTTTTCTCGTCATGTCCGCCAAACCGCTTTCGCATCGCCGAGAGCAGCCGATCGGCATAATCGGCATTGCCGCGGGATTCAAAACGGCTGAAAAGCGCCGCGGCGATTACCGGTACCGGCACACCCTCGTCAACGGCTGCCAGCGTGGTCCAGCGTCCCTCGCCGGAATCCGACACGCGTCCCGAAAATTTGGTGAGATCTGCATCCTCGATCAAAGCCTCCGCTGTCAGATCGAGCAGCCACGACGCCACAACGCTGCCACGACGCCAGACTTCCGCGATTTCCGGAAGATCCAGCTCATACTGGTAGAATTCGGGATTGCGCATCGGCGCCGTTTCAGCATCTGTATCGTGTGTCGCCTTGCCGGCGTTGGCGCTGTGCAGGATATTCAGGCCTTCGGCGTAGGCCGCCATCAGGCCATATTCAATTCCGTTATGGACCATCTTGACGAAATGACCGGCACCGTACGGTCCACAGTGAAGATAGCCTTGCTCGGCGGTGCTGCCGGTTCTGTTGCGGCCGAAGGTACGCGGCGCTGCCCCGATCCCGGGCGCCAGTGCGGCAAAGATCGGATCGAGATGCTCGACAATCCGGTTTTCCCCGCCGATCATCAGGCAGTATCCGCGCTCACGGCCGGCAACGCCCCCGCTTGTTCCCACGTCGACGTAATGAATCCCCTTGGACCGTAGTTCGGCGCCACGCCTGATATCGTCGTGGTAATAGGAATTGCCGCCGTCGATGATAATGTCGTTCGCTTCTACAAGCGGCACCAGTTTTGAAAGAATCGCATCAACCGCGGCTGCAGGCACCATCAACCACACCACGCGCGGCTTGGCCAGACGAGCGACCAAATCCTCCAGCGAGTCCGTTCCGATGGCGCCTTTCTGCTCCAGTTCCTGGACAGCTTCGGTGCGAGGGTCGTAAACCACGCATTCACTTCCGGCTTGTATCAGGCGAGCCGTCATGTTGATACCCATACGTCCTAGTCCGATCATCCCGATTTGCATCTTGATCCTCCTTGCAGTTAAGAATCGAATTCCGTGCACGCTAAGTTGGTTCGAACGTACGGCATATCTTCCGCCTGCGCCTTTCGATTTTCATTGTGTCGTCGGCGCTACCTCGATGAATATTCTCTTGATCTTCGGGTGACATCGGCGGATCGCCGATTGCGATTTGGGATTGAGGTGCTGAGGAGCAGCGGGAATAGTTACTTTCCCCACCAAAAGCAGGGTTTCAGCAAAACATTTTCGATCCCTCTCTACGTTCGCATCTCCGGGGGAACACGCCTGAACCAAGCAAGCAACTTCCATTTAAGTTCCTCCCCCCGGCTGAACCAAGGTGATAAAGTGGCTGGAATCGAATTACTTCATTAATGTCTCAGGCGGGTTCGCCATGGGACGCTGCGGCAAGCGCATCACCGACAATTGCCTGCGCCTCCTCCACGATATGATGCAGGTGATCCGTTCCCCGGAAGCTTTCCGCATAAATTTTAAAGATATCTTCGGTACCGGACGGGCGCGCCGCGAACCATCCATTTTCAGCGATAACCTTGATGCCGCCGATAGGCGCATGATTCCCCGGCGCCTGGGTGAGGATATCCTTTATCTTTTCACCGGCCAGGTCCGAGGAGTGGACCTGCTTTGGAGAAAGTTTGGCCAGCAGCCCTTTTTGCTCCCGAGTGGCGGGTGCATCGATGCGTTTAATGACGGAATGGCCAAATTCCTCTTCAAGCTGGCGGTATACCTCACCGGGGTCACGTCCCATGCGCGAGGTGATCTCGGCCGATAGCAGCGCCGGAATGATTCCATCCTTGTCCGTTGTCCACACCGTGCCGTCCAGGCGGAGGAAAGATGCGCCCGCGCTTTCCTCACCGCAAAAACCGAGCGAGCCGTCGCACAACCCATTTGCAAACCATTTGAAACCGACCGGGACTTCGTAGAGTTTCCGGCCCAGTTTCGCGGTCACCCTATCGATTATCTGGCTACTCACCACTGTTTTGCCTATCGCAATGCCGTTACCCCATTCCGGACGATACTGGAGTAAATAATAAACAGCCACCGAAAGATAATGGTCCGCCGGCAGCAGGCCCGCGCTTCGGGTTACGATGCCATGCCGATCATGGTCCGTATCACAAGCGAAGGCGATGTCGTAGCGATCCTTCAAATTGATCAGGCCTTGCATGGCGTAGCGCGACGACGGGTCCATGCGAATTTTGCCGTCCCAATCGATTGTCATGAAACGGAAGGTTGGGTCGATTACGTTGTTCACCACCGCGAGATTGAGCCGGTAGTGGTCCGCAATTGCACCCCAATAGTGAATTCCGGCGCCGCCAAGCGGATCGACTCCCATGCTGATATCCGTGCCGCGTATGACGTCTACATCGATTACGTTATGAAGATCGTTCACGTAAGTGTTGAGAAAATCATGCTGGTGCGTCGTAGAGGCGCGCAACGCGCTTTCAAAACGCATTCTTTTTACTTCTGCCAGATTCTTTTCCAGGAACTCATTGGACCGGGATTCGATCCAGCCAGTGATTTCAACACCCGCCGGGCCACCGTGCGGCGGATTGTACTTAAAGCCGCCACTCTCGGGCGGGTTGTGAGAAGGTGTAATGACAATGCCATCCGCAAATCCGTCCGTTCGCCCCCGGTTATAGGTCAGTATGGCGTGGGACACAGCGGGTGTAGGCGTATATTCGCCGTTTTTTGCCAGCATGACTTCAACGCCATTCGCAGCCAATACCTCAAGTGCGCTGGCATATGCCGGCTCGGAAAGCGCATGCGTGTCGATACCAAGGAATAGTGGACCATCGATGCGCTGCCGTTGACGATACAGACAAATCGCCTGGGTGATAGACAGGATGTGCCACTCATTGAAGCTTGCTTCCAGTGAAGACCCGCGATGTCCCGAGGTGCCGAATGCGACCCTTTGTACCGGCACCGTCCAATCGGGAATCAGCGCGTAATAAGCAGTAACAAGCTTGGGTACGTCCACCAGCATTGCCGGTTGGGCAGGTTTTCCTGCCAGCGGACTGATCTTTTCAGCAATTTTTTCAGCGGCCATGTTGCCTCTCTTCACTGTGCCGGTATGGACGCAAGCGCGTCAACCGGAATTTTAGCGTCCCTTCACGCCCTGCCCGAGCGGGCCGGTAGTGGTTTTGACACCGGAGGTCCAGCCGTATTCAGGTGGCCGATGCAGCGGCTTCCCGTCTGCTGGAAGCGCTTGAGCTCATCAAGCGTGACGGCCAGCCTGCAGCCTGATCATAACGAGGAGGACTCGTCGCTTTTACACCGATCAGATAGAGAGGGCTGTAGAGCAAGGCCGAAGCATGGTCGGCCGGAAGCACAAAGCGGCCGCGATTCAGCCATTCGGGGTCGCATGGATCGTAGCGAAGGAAGCACTGCCAGAGGCAATATGCGGTGGGTGCCGCGCCCATCGGTGTTCCGGGGTAACCGGAGTTTGACTGCTGCACCGCATCGATCGGCAAGGTGCAAAGCGTATCGATACAAAGCTGGTCTGATTGCGTTTGTTGGGTCATGGCATGGTTCCAGTGGAGCAAGCTACTACGCTTGCCTGAAAAAGATTTGCCCCTTTA
Source organism: Nitrosospira sp. Nsp1 (assembly GCF_900100985.1). NCBI lineage: Bacteria > Pseudomonadati > Pseudomonadota > Betaproteobacteria > Nitrosomonadales > Nitrosomonadaceae > Nitrosospira > Nitrosospira sp. Nsp1. The sequence continues at coordinate 199,051 of NZ_FMUF01000001.1, read as the reverse complement.
AACTTTTAATCTCCCGCTCTTGTGTCTACCCTTGTGTTCGCCGTTTGCAGAATTGGCCTATCGCTATCTATATGAAAGTGTTGTGGTCCGCTGAATTGCAGAGTTATTAAAAAACTTATTATTCCATATATCAGCTATCGGGCAAGGTGAGGATCGCGTGATGGGCGACGTGCAGCTATTTAATTTTTTGCTGGTTGTAGCGTTGTATCAGTGCATTGGTCGAGCTGTCATGTTTCAGCGGCAACTCGCTGATACCCTCCAGTTCCGGCATGATGCGCTTGGCCAACGCCTTGCCTAATTCGACGCCCCATTGGTCGAACGAATCGATGTTCCAGATCGATCCCTGTGTAAAAACGCTATGTTCATAAAGGGCTATCAAAGAGCCCAGCGCATAAGGGGTGAGACGCTCGATGAGAATAGTGCTGGTTGGGCGGTTTCCCTCGAAGCTTCGGTGGGGACATAACCAGTCTGGAATTCCCTCCGCTTTCACTTCATCCGGGGTCTTTCCGAATGCCAATGCTTCAGTCTGCGCGAACAGGTTGGCCATGAGCAAGTCATGATGATTACCCAGCGGCTGCAAAGTCTGGCAAAAACCGATGAAGTCACACGGGATCAGGCGGGTACCCTGGTGTATGAGCTGATAGAAAGAGTGCTGGCCGTTAGTGCCGGGTTCGCCCCAGACAATGGGCGACGTCTGGTAATCGACACGGGTGCCATCGAGTGTAACGCTCTTGCCGTTGCTCTCCATCGTGAGTTGCTGCAGATAAGCCGGAAACCGCTTGAGGTATTGCTCGTACGGCAGCACGGCAATTGTCTGTGCCTGGAAAAAATTGTTGTACCAGATGGCAAGCAACCCCATGAGGGCGGGGAGGTTTTTCTCGATCGGAGCGGTGAGGAAGTGCTGATCCATGGCGTGAAAGCCTGCCAGCATGGCACGGAAATTCTCGGGTCCGATGGCGATCATCGTCGAGAGGCCGACCGCCGAATCCATTGAATAGCGCCCACCTACCCAATCCCAAAAACCGAACATGTTGCCCGTATCGATACCGAACTTGGCCACTTCGTCCGCATTTGTCGAAACAGCGACAAAGTGCCTGGCCACCGCGCGGTCGTCTTTTACCTTATCCAGAACCCATTCACGCGCCGAATGGGCGTTCGCGAGCGTTTCTTTCGTGGTAAAGGTCTTCGAGCAGACGATGAATAGCGTTTCTTCCGGATCGATATCCCTTGTGGCTTCCTTGAAATCAGTGCCGTCCACGTTGGATATGAAACGGAAATTCAGGTCGCGCAAACTGTAATAACGCAGCGCTTCATAGGCCATCACCGGACCGAGATCGGAACCGCCTATGCCGATGTTGACAACGTTGCAAATTCGCTTGCCGGTATATCCACGCCACTGCCCGGTGCGCAACTTGTCGGCGAAATCGCCCATCCGATCCAGTACCGCCTGCACCTCGGGTACTACGTCAATGCCATTGACACGGATCTGTTCGCCCTTCGGTGCGCGTAGGGCAATATGCAATGCGGGACGCTGCTCGGACAAATTGATTGGATCGCCCCTGAACATTGCGTTGATGCGATCACGCAAGTTGCATTCGTCGGCAAGCCGGACAAGCAGCCGGAGCGTTTCATCGGTTATCCGGTTTTTCGAATAGTCCAGGTAAATTCCGGCGGCTTCGGCCGTAAACCGCTCGCCGCGTGTGGGGTCATCCGCAAAAAGCTGACGCAGATGCAGGGCTTTAACCGACGCATAATGCGCTTCCAGCGCTTTCCACGCGGGACGACCGGTCAGAGTCTGCGCCGCGAATGAGGTCATGGTTGCGGTCCATCAGGTATTTTTTTTCTCTTGGTGAACCGCCACATCCACATGACATAGCCCGACAAGGCATAAAGCAAAAAGAGGCAGAACAGCACAACCGGTGGATGACTTGGAATCAAAACGAAAAAAAACAGCGCCAGCAGCAAGACGGTGACGAATGGCACTGTCTTGCGTAAATTGATTTCCTTGCCGCTGTAATAGGGGATATTACTGACCATTGTGAGGCCCGCGAATAAGGTGATACACCAGGCGAGCCATCGGATATCCGTACCCGCTATGCCAAAGTCTAGCACTACCCAGACCAGTCCTGCAATCAGCGCGGCGGCGGCGGGGCTGGGGAGTCCCTGAAAAAACCGCTTATCGATGACTTCTATGTTGGTATTGAAACGCGCCAGGCGAAGCGCGGCACAGACGCAATATATAAACGCCGCAATCCATCCCAGCTTGCCCATGCCTTTCAAGGCCCATTCGTATATGACCAATGCGGGTGCAGCGCCGAATGACACCATGTCGGACAGGCTGTCGTACTCCGCCCCAAATTCACTTTGCGTATGAGTCAACCGGGCTACCCGACCGTCCAGACCGTCGAGTACCATTGCAATGAAAATGGAGACCGCGGAATGTTCAAAACGGCCGTTCATCGCCTGCACGATGGCATAAAATCCGGCAAACAAGGCTGCGGTGGTAAACAGGTTGGGCAGTAAATAAATGCCGCGACGGCGCAGTTTGGATTTGAGTATGAGGCGTGGATGAGGATCATGCATCATGTGTGCAATCCCATAGGAGACTGATGCATGTTAGGCGCTCATGAATTTGTCGTAAACAGTAGCTGCGAATAGCTGTGCGGGACCCGAAAATTGGGAGATTCCCGACATTAAGCGCCCGACTATCCGCATTAACAAGCAATCCGGCAACTTTTCATAAGCTTCCCCCGAATTCGACAGCGATGCGACAGCCACTTTAACTGGCGGCTTCCGCTTTGCAAGGCCTCAAGCAAAGCGGAAGATGTGAAACACCGTATTGATTCAGCCGCTGTTCCTTTGTTTCCTAGTTTTTTGCCTGATCAACCAGCTTGTTCTTGTTGATCCAAGGCATCATGCTGCGCAATTTCGCCCCAACCGTTTCGATCTGATGAGCTGATGCAAGGCGACGGCTGGCTTTCAGCATGGGCGCGCCGGCACGATTTTCCAGAATAAATTCACGGGCATATTCACCCGTCTGAATTTCATGCAATACCTTGCGCATTTCATCCCGGGTAGCATCGGTAACGATGCGTGGGCCGCGCGAAATGTCTCCGTACTCGGCGTTGTTGGAGATGGAGTAGCGCATATTGGCAATGCCGCCTTCGTAGATTAAATCGACGATCAGCTTTACCTCGTGAAGACATTCAAAATAGGCCATCTCCGGCGCGTATCCTGCTTCAACCAGCGTTTCGAAGCCAGCCTGAATCAAAGCGGTAAGACCTCCGCACAGCACGACCTGCTCGCCGAAGAGATCGGTTTCGGTCTCCTCGCGGAAATTGGTTTCTATCACCCCCCCGCGCGTGCCCCCGTTGGCTGCGGCATAGGATAGCGCCAGGTCTCGCGCCCTGCCTGACTTGTCCTGATGCACGGCAATGAGTGACGGTACGCCGCCACCCTGGGTGTAGGTCGATCGCACCAGATGGCCCGGACCTTTGGGAGCGATCATGATGACGTCGAGATCTTCTCTTGGCGAGACCTGGCCATAATGAATATTGAAGCCATGAGCAAACGCAAGCGTGGCGCCTTCCTTGAGATTGGGCTCGATTTCCGCTGCATAAACGGCGCCGATCTGCTCATCGGGCAACAGCACCATGACGACATCGGCCTCCTTCACGGCTTCCGCCACTTCTTTTACAGTAAGGCCGGCCTTCTCCGCTTTGCTCCAGGAGGCTCCCCCCTTGCGCAAGCCGACCGTCACCGTCACGCCGGAATCGCTCAGGTTATTGGCATGGGCGTGGCCCTGCGAGCCGTAGCCCACAATAGTAACCTTCTTGTCCTTGATGAGCGACAAGTCGGCATCTTTATCGTAATAAACGTTCATGGTTTCCTTTCTGCTCAAAAATAGAAATACGTCAGGGCACGGCGATAGCGGAAATATTCCGCTATTCCGCAGAGCGCTGCTACACCTTCAATATCCGTTCACCACGGCCAATGCCGGAGGCGCCCGTCCGCACCGTCTCCAGGATCGCGCCCTGCTCCATTGCCTCAAGAAATGCGTCAAGCTTGGAACCGGTGCCGGTCAGTTCGATCGTGTATGATTTATCAGTCACATCAATGATGCGGCCACGAAAAATATCGGCCATGCGCTTTATCTCATCGCGGTCCTTTCCTACCGCGCGTACTTTCATCAGCATAAGTTCGCGTTCGATATGATCGCCTTCGCTCAGATCCACCACTTTGACCACTTCTATGAGTTTGTTCAGTTGCTTGGTTATCTGCTCGACCACGTCATCCGATCCCACGGTAACGAGCGTCATGCGAGACAGGGTCGGGTCTTCGGTGGCGGCGACGGTCAGCGATTCAATATTGTAGCCACGCGACGAGAACAGGCCGGCTACGCGAGACAGCGCGCCCGCTTCGTTTTCCATCAAGAGAGAAATGATATGTCGCATTGTTTATACCAGAATCATTTCGGAGAGACCTTTTCCGCCAGGCACCATGGGAAAAACATTTTCGGTCTGGTCCGTTATGAAATCCATGAATACCAGCCGGTCCTTGAGTTTGAAGGCCTCTTGCAACGCGCTTTCCACGTCGCCGGGCCGTTCGACCTGCATGCCGACATGGCCATAGCTCTCCGCCAGTTTGACGAAATTGGGCAGCGCATCCATATAGGATTCAGCATAACGATTCCCATGGAAAAATTGTTGCCATTGCCGCACCATTCCCATGTAACGATTGTTCAAATTAATGATCTTCAGCGGCAGGTTATACTGCTTGCAGGTGGATAATTCCTGAATACACATCTGGATGCTGGCCTCGCCGGTGACACAAGCCACCATTTCCCCGGGATGGGCAAACTGCACGCCCATTGCTGACGGAAGACCAAAGCCCATGGTTCCCAAACCGCCGGAATTAATCCACCGCCTCGGCAGGTCGAATTTATAGAACTGGGCTGCCCACATCTGGTGCTGGCCCACATCCGAGGTGATGAACGCATTGCCCCCGGTTACCTCATATAGTTTTTCAATCACCATCTGCGGCTTGATAATCGAGCTTGCGCGGTCATATTTGAGGCAATCGCGTGCGCGCCATAAATCGATCTGCGTCCACCACGCATCGAGAGCAACCCGATCGGGCTTTTCCTTGCGCGCCTTGATTAGTTTTATCAGCTCGTCCAGGACATCGGGGACGTTGCCGACAATGGGAATATCCACCTTCACACGTTTTGAAATAGATGAAGGATCGATATCTATGTGTATTATTTTTCGGTCTTCATTGGAAAAATGCTTGGGGTTGCCTATGACTCGATCATCGAAGCGGGCCCCCACGGCCACCAACACGTCGCAATGCTGCATCGCCATGTTGGCTTCATAGGTGCCGTGCATGCCCAGCATGCCGACAAACTGTTTGTCGGTTGCGGGATAACCGCCCAATCCCATCAGTGTATTGGTGCAGGGGAAACCCAGCATTCGCACCATATCGGTCAGTTGCGGCGCCGCGTCGCTCAGGATGACGCCGCCGCCCGCGTAGATCATCGGACGTTTGGCTTCCAGTATCAGTTGTACCGCTTTCTTGATTTGTCCGGCGTGTCCCCTTGTGATCGGGTTGTAGGAGCGCATGGTGACGTTCGCGGGATAATCAAATTCTGTTTTCTGCTGGCTCACATCCTTTGGAATATCCACCAGCACCGGCCCGGGGCGGCCTGTGGAGGCAATATAGAACGCCTTCTTGATGGTCGCGGCCAGCTCGGTGATATCTTTAACCAGAAAATTATGTTTAACGCAGGGACGTGTGATGCCGACGGTATCCACTTCCTGAAATGCATCCAATCCGATGGCATAGGTTGGCACTTGCCCGCTGATGATGACCAGGGGAATCGAGTCCATATAAGCGGTGGCGATACCGGTCACGGCGTTCGTCACGCCGGGTCCGGATGTCACCAGCGCCACCCCTACCTTATTACTGGAGCGAGCGTAGCCATCCGCTGCATGCACCGCCGCTTGCTCATGCCGCACCAGTACGTGCTTGACCTTGTCCTGTTTGAATAATTCGTCATAAATGAACAGTACGGCGCCGCCGGGGTAACCAAAAATATGGTCTACCCCTTCTTCTTGCAAGCAACGCACTGCAATCTCAGCGCCCGTCAATTCCGTGCTCATGCTTTCCTGAATTTCCAATGTTGAGTGACAGCAAAAAAATATTTGAATAAAAGCTGAACAGTAATGTCCGGGCGGTCGTTGGTCAACTGCTTTTCCAAGGGGTCAGCGGGGGCATGGCAGGTTGATAACCTGCGTATGCCTTGAAAGTTGATTTATCGAACAGACTGCCCCAGTCAGTTGAGGACGAGGAATACGGTAAATTCAGCAGACCGTGAATGGAGCAAGCCGAATCTCAGCGTTTTCCAGGCTGAAGAATCGATATCCGGAGCGTTCAAGTACATAACTATAGCCTGAATCAGCGCGTTTCAGAAAAAAATTAAACTCAACTTTTCACGTTTCCGCCCTTTTCTTCGGTTTTTCGATGCGGGCAGGCAGGTTTAATACAATCCGCGTAAAGTGAAAGCGAGTGCTCATGTATGGCAAAGCCTCGATCTTTGGCGATTTTGATTTGACGCCTCTCGATTTCAGCGTCGTAAAATTCTTCCACCCTGCCGCACTGCAGGCAAACCAGGTGGTCGTGGTGAGCGTCGCTGGCAAGTTCGAACACTGCCTTGCCACCCTCGAAATGGTGACGTTCGAGCAACCCCGCCTGCTCGAATTGGGTCAGCACCCGGTACACAGTGGCGAGACCGATATCTTCCCCTTCCCCGATGAGGGTTCTGTAAACATCCTCGGCCGAGAGATGGCGCACCGTGCTGCTTTCGAACAAACTGAGTATTCTAAGGCGCGGCAGCGTGGCCTTCAAGCCCATGGTCTTGAGATTGTTTGACTTACTCATAGCTCTATATCCATCCATTAGATTATTTGCTGTATCATATAACGTTGAGTTCGCTTTGGAAACCTACGTCGTCGCGATGCGCGCAAGAATACTCACGTTGGTCGGTTTGCTATTGCTCGCCGGATGTTCGTCTGTTCCATCTTTGATCTACAAAATCGAAATCCAGCAGGGGAATGTCATTACCCAGGAAATGGTGAACAAACTAAGACCCGGCATGACTCGGTCGCAGGTACGCTTTGCGCTGGGCTCTCCCATGATTAGTGACGCTTTCCATGAAAACCGCTGGGATTATGTATATCGCCTCGAGCAGAGGGGGAAGCTGGTCGAGCAAAGACATCTGGCAGTTTTTTTTGAAGGCGATAAACTGGTGAGCACAAATGGCACTTTCACGCCTTCGCTTGCTTTTGTTCAGCCGCCGTCAACCGAGCCTTCCATGCCGGGTGAGTCAACCAGGCCCGTGGTCAAGGAAGAAAGCGGCACTCAAATGACCAGAAAGGAGGGCGCTGATCAAGTACCCGGCGATATCCCTGCGTCGAGTAAAGAGGAAGGTTCCCGAGCCACGACTTACGCAGTGACCGATACTCCCCCTTCCAATAGAGGGGAAACCGGTATTCCAGGTTCAAGCGATATCGCCGCCCAGGGTGAAACGGCGGCTGCCACCAGTATGGCTGCGTCGAGCGGAATTCCCTACGTGAATGAAGCTTCAAGTTTTCCGGAGCCGGAAAAACGCGGTCCCAGGCTGGTGCCGTCGCCAGCAGCGGATATGGGTAATATGGAAGCAGACCTGCCGAAAGAATAGGATCACCCGGGCGATCCGAAAAAAGATTCCTGAGATAAACCTGAATTCGGCAGTTGATCGCTCATGTCAACTAAGCGCTATAACCAAAAAGAATTTTTCGTATTCTGTGAGCTCCACCTTTTTGGTGAGCCCGCTCCTCCCGTTCAACCGCCGGATTTAGAATAATGACGACATTGAAAATTGCCATCGCTGGAAGTTCGGGCCGGATGGGGCGAGCTTTGCTGGAGGCTATCGCCCAAGCCCCGGACATGCAATTGAGCGCCGCGCTGGAGCGTACCGGTAGCCCATTTCTCGGAAGGGATGCGGGTGAATTGGCCGGTGCGCCGTGCGGCGTTGCCATTGCCGATGATATTGCTCCCGGGTTGCGGGCAACTGATGTGCTGATTGATTTTACCCGGCCTGAAGGGACGCTTGCGCACTTGGCGGCGTGCCGTGCGGCGGGGGTTAAAATGGTAATCGGCACGACCGGTTTTTCGGCTGAACAAAAAGAAGAACTCAAAGCCGCATCAAAAGACATATCAATTGTATTTGCTCCCAATATGAGCGTGGGTGTGAACGTTACCTTCAAACTGCTGGAGACGGCGGCCAAGGCATTGAACCCGAATACGGGTTACGACATAGAAATTATTGAGGCGCACCATCGGCACAAGGTTGATGCGCCGTCCGGCACTGCGTTGCAGATGGGCGAGGTGATCGCAAGGGCGCTCGGCAGAGAGCTCTCCGAAATTGCGGTTTACGCACGCGAAGGCAATACCGGCGAGCGGGCGCCTGGCACCATTGGTTTCGCCACCGTGCGCGGCGGAGATATCGTTGGCGATCATATCGTGATGTTTGCAGGGACAGGCGAGCGCATCGAGATTTCACACAAGGCCGGCAGTCGCGCAACTTTCGCCGAGGGCGCGCTGCGTGCTGCGCGATTTCTTGCCGACAGACAGAGCGGATTGTTTGATATGCAGGATGTGCTGGGATTACGCGATTAATCCTGTGCCAGGTATGCTGCTCACGCCTTCGCGGTCACATGATACGGCGGCAGTTTCATTGAAGCCGCTTTTCGAAGTATAATCTCGCACTTATAAAATGGGGCAATGACAGCTTGTCCCATTTTCATGTCTTGTCCCATTCGCAGGAGTCTCCCGTGTCACAACGTCCGCATGCCGTGCTCGCACTCGCCGACGGCACCGTTTTCCGCGGCATATCCATCGGCCTCGAAGGCGTCAGTACGGGTGAAGTCGTATTCAACACTTCCATGACCGGCTACCAGGAAATACTGACTGATCCTTCGTATTGCCGGCAGATCATTACGTTGACTTATCCGCACATTGGCAATACGGGCGCCAATCCGGATGATGTGGAATCCGGCAACATCGATCGCGTATATGCCGCGGGCCTGGTGATCCGGGATCTTTCCCTCGTCTCAAGTAATTGGAGACAGACCCAGACCTTGCCGGAGTACCTCAGGCAACATGGCGTGGTGGCGATTGCGGATATTGACACGCGCAAGCTTACGCGTATCTTGCGCGAAAAAGGTGCGCAGTCAGGTTGTATCATGGCGGGTTTTCCCGATGAGGCTGAAGCGCTGAAACACGCCCGGGAATTTCCCGGGCTGATGGGAATGGATCTGGCTAAGGTCGTGAGTTGCACTCAGCCTTACGAATGGAACGAAGGTGAATGGAGGTTGGGGTGCGATTACCAGGTCGATAAGAACCCCCGCTTTCATGTCGCCGCGTTGGATTTTGGCGTTAAGCGCAACATGCTGCGCAAATTGGCGCAACGCCACTGCAAGGTTACGGTATTTCCTGCTCAAACCACCGCTGACGAGATTCTGGCACTGCGACCCGACGGTGTATTTCTTTCCAATGGACCTGGCGATCCGGAGCCCTGCGATTACGCAATTTCCACAATCAGAAGATTGCTTGAAGAAGAAGTACCCATCTTTGGTGTTTGCATGGGGCACCAACTGCTGGGGTTGGCGAGTGGGGCCAGGACCATAAAGATGAAATTCGGCCACCACGGCGCCAATCACCCCGTGAAGGATCTGGACAGTGGAACAGTAGCGATTACCAGTCAGAACCACGGCTTCGCGGTAGATATCGATACCCTGCCAAAGAATGCGCGCGTTACGCATCTGTCGTTATTTGACGGCAGCTTGCAGGGATTCGAGTTGATTGGCCAGCGCGCATTCTGCTTTCAGGGACATCCCGAGGCAAGTCCCGGGCCTCACGATCTGGATTATTTATTCGATAAATTTATCGGATTGATGGAGAGAAACGGGTGAAATACAAATATGAAAGAGACTCCTGAATAGATCCGGCACGGGCGCTCACTGCATGGTATTCCTTAGCGCTACCAGAGGGAGAAGGATCCGGCTGCTGCCCGCAATGCGCCTTGCGATTATTCCGATTTTGCTGAAACGCGCTTCTGATGGAATTTAGCCAGCGTTTCCTGAAGCAGCGTATCGACGTCACCCCAAAAATTTCACTGCAGCCATGCCTAAACGTAACGACATAAAATCCATCCTCATTATCGGTGCGGGGCCTATCATTATCGGGCAGGCATGCGAGTTCGACTATTCGGGTACCCAGGCGTGCAAGGCGTTGCGGGAGGAAGGTTATCGCATCATCCTGGTGAATTCCAATCCTGCAACCATCATGACCGATCCGGAAATGGCGGATGCCACCTATATTGAGCCCATTATCTGGCCTATGGTGGAAAAGATTATCGCCATCGAGCGCCCGGATGCGCTATTGCCGACGATGGGCGGACAGACGGCGTTGAATTGTGCTCTCGACCTGGCCAAGAATGGCGTGCTTCAAAAATACGGTGTCGAGCTGATCGGTGCTTCGCGCGACGCTATCGACAAGGCCGAGGATCGTGAGAAATTCAAGCAGGCAATGACCCGTATCGGGTTGAGTTCGGCACGTTCCGCCATTGCCCATAGCCTGGAGGAAGCGCTGCAGGTACAGGCAATGGTGGGTTATCCAGCTATTATTCGTCCGTCATTTACCATGGGGGGTAGCGGCGGCGGTATCGCGTACAACCGCGAGGAATTTCTGGACATCTGCGAACGTGGGCTGGAAGCTTCGCCTACGCGGGAATTGTTGATCGAGGAATCGGTCATCGGTTGGAAAGAATTTGAAATGGAGGTAATACGCGATACGAAAGACAATTGCATCGTCATCTGCGCCATTGAAAACCTCGATCCCATGGGTGTGCACACCGGAGACTCCATCACCGTAGCCCCGGCACAAACCCTGACCGACAGGGAATACCAGATCATGCGTAATGCATCGATAGCGGTGTTGCGCGAAATAGGGGTGGAAACAGGCGGTTCCAATGTGCAGTTTGCTATCAGCCCGCAGGATGGACGCATGCTTGTAATCGAGATGAATCCGCGGGTATCGCGCTCCTCTGCGCTGGCTTCGAAGGCGACGGGATTTCCCATCGCAAAGGTGGCGGCCAAGCTCGCGGTGGGTTACACACTGGATGAACTCAGGAACGACATTTCCGGCGGGGCGATGCCGGCATCATTCGAGCCATCCATCGATTATGTCGTCACCAAAATACCGCGTTTCGCTTTTGAGAAATTTCCCCAGGCCAATGATCGCCTCACCACACAGATGAAGTCGGTGGGCGAGGTCATGGCGATTGGGCGAACTTTTCAGGAATCTTTTCAAAAAGCCCTGCGTGGACTGGAGATCGGCGTAGACGGATTGGATGAGAAAACGGCGGATATTGAAACGATCGCAGCCGAACTGGCTGATCCGGGTCCGGACCGGATCTGGTTTGTTGCCGACGCGTTTCGTTGCGGCATGGCTTTTGACGAAATTCACGAGCATACGCGCATCGATCCCTGGTTCCTGGCCCAGATCGAAGATCTGGTAAGGCAGGAGCAGTCCGTTGCCGGAAAACCTCTGGATACATTTGATCTGCAGGCATTGCGTAAACTGAAACGTAGCGGGTTCTCCGATCAGCGCCTGGCGAAGTTGATGAATGTGACTCAGGAGGCAGTTCGCGCCCGGCGACACCAGTTCGGTCTGCGTCCGGTATACAAGCGGGTCGATACCTGCGCCGCCGAGTTTGCCACCCGTACCGCTTATATGTACTCCACCTACGAAGAGGAATGTGAAGCGCTGCCGAGTGACAGGAAGAAGATCATGGTACTGGGGGGCGGCCCCAACCGTATCGGTCAGGGTATCGAGTTCGATTACTGCTGTGTTCATGCAGCGTTGGCTTTAAGCGAGGATGGTTTCGAGACTATCATGGTCAACTGCAATCCCGAGACGGTCTCGACCGATTACGATACCTCAGATCGGCTTTATTTCGAGCCCCTGACGCTGGAAGACGTACTCGAGATCGTCGCGGTGGAGAAGCCGTTGGGTGTCATCGTGCAATATGGCGGGCAGACACCGCTGAAGCTTGCGCGCGATCTCGAGGCTAACGGGGTCCCGATTATCGGTACCAGCCCGGACATGATCGACTGTGCCGAGGATCGGGAGCGCTTTCAGAAAATGCTGCATCAGCTTGGGCTGAAACAACCACCAAACCGTATCGCGCGAAATGCGGAAGCAGCGATTGCCGCTGCCGGCGAAATCGGTTATCCGCTGGTGGTTCGCCCCAGTTACGTACTGGGAGGACGAGCCATGGAAATCATCCATGAGCAAGCACATCTTGAACGGTACATGCACCAGGCCGTGAAGGTTTCGTACGATTCGCCGGTGCTGCTGGACCATTTTCTGAACGACGCAGTGGAAGTGGATGTGGATGCGATTTGCGATGGCGAAGCCGTGCTGATTGGAGGAATCATGGAACACATCGAGCAGGCCGGTGTGCATTCAGGCGATTCGGCATGTTCGCTGCCGCCTTTCAACCTGTCGGCTTCGATCCAGGATGAGCTGCGTCGCCAGACCTCGGCAATGGCGCGCGCGCTCAAGGTCGTAGGATTGATGAATGTGCAATTTGCCATTCAGGGTGATACCGTTTACGTACTCGAGGTAAATCCGAGAGCCTCTCGTACCGTGCCTTTCGTATCCAAAGCCACCGGATTGCAATTGGCAAAAATTGCCGCGCGCTGCATGACGGGGATAACGCTTGCACGCCAGGGTGTGATCAAGGAATTCATTCCTTACTATTATTCCGTAAAGGAAGCTGTCTTTCCTTTTATAAAATTTCCGGGTGTAGATACCATACTCGGACCCGAAATGAAGTCTACCGGTGAAGTGATGGGAGTGGGGCAAACGTTTGCCGAAGCGTTTGTGAAGTCGCAACTGGCCGCCGGCGTAAAACTCCCGCTCTCGGGTAAAGTCTTCATCAGCGTCCGCCAAACGGATAAGCCTCGCGTGGTGGAAATTGCGCGCAATCTTGCGCAACTGGGATTCACGCTTTATGCTACCCGTGGTACTGCAACAGTCCTGAGCTCGGCGGGGCTGGCCGTAACGCCGGTAAACAAGATGGCGGAAGGGCGCCCACACATAGTGGACATGATCAAAAACGGTGAGATGGCTTTGATTATCAATACTGTGGAAGACAAGCGGAGCGCGATTCACGACTCTTACTCGATCCGTCATGCCGTGTTGCAGGCACGGGTAACCTATTACACCACGCTGGCAGGCGCGCGCGCTGCCTGCATCGGCATGGCAAGCATGCAGGAGTTGCAAGCCTACAGTTTACAAACACTTCACGGATTGCGAGGCGTGACGCCAGCGGCATCCTTTCATGCAGATGGAGATGGGAATGTGCCGTTCAAGGCGCAGGGAACGGACTTACCGCAAATTTAGCGAAATAGATCGATCAACGAAATCGAATACAAAACAGGTGGTGATAAAAGTCTTATGAGCACAATCCCCTTAACGGTAATCGGCGCTGGAAAACTGCGCGCTGAATTGCAAGAAATGAAATCCGTGCAGCGTCCGGCTGTTATCGCGGCGATCGCGGAAGCTCGCGCTCACGGTGATCTTTCCGAAAATGCGGAATACGAAGCCGCCAAGGAACGACAGGGTTTTATCGAGGGACGCATCGCTGAATTGGAGAGCAAGCTTTCCAATGCTCAGGTCATCGATCCCGCTTTGCTCGACGCGGATGGCGCCTGCGTATTTGGCGCAACGATCGATCTGGAGGACATGGCCAACGCGACGACGGTAACTTACCAGATTGTCGGGGACGACGAAGCCGACATCAAGGAGGGAAAAATCTCCATCAGTTCCCCCATTTCTCGCGCGCTGATCGGCAAGTACCCCGGGGACGTGGCCGAAGTCATGGCGCCGGGCGGATTACGGGAGTATGAGATTCTTGACGTCAGATATGTTTGAGCATTGCCATATCCATTTTCGATGGGCAATGCGCAGTAACGTATCAGTTCGGGATGCCGCCCGGTAAACCCTGTCTGGTTCGGCGTGGCTTCTTCTCATTGCGAAGCGGAGGGGTGTCAGGTGAGATTATTTTTTCCGGCTTGGGACGATAGATCACCAGTATCTTGCCGATATGCTGTATAGGAGCGGCTCCGAGCCGCTCGCAGATTTCACCCAGCAGAATATTTCTTGCTTCACGCTCATCCCCCGATACCTTGATTTTGATCAGCTCGTGACTTTTGAGGCCCTGATCCAGTTCATGGATAACGCCTTCCGACAGACCGGCTCCGCCTATCCAGACAACTGGCTTGATGGCATGGGCAAGCGCCTTGAGTGCTCGCCGTCTGGCGAGTGCGAGTTCTAACATTAGTTTTCCGAAAATCGTCCATTTTACGCGATGAAATCCTCCAAAACCAGCAAAGCCTGGATGAAAGAGCATGTGAATGATTTTTTTGTAAAACAGGCAAAAAAAGAAGGTTACCGTTCACGTGCCGCTTACAAGCTGATCGAGATTGCCGAGCGTGATCATCTGCTTCGGCCAGGCATGACAGTGGTGGACCTCGGCGCGGCTCCGGGTGGCTGGTCGCAAGTGGCGGCAGAAAAACTGGCTGGAAAAGGCAGGGTGGTTGCGCTGGATCGGCTGGAAATGACGGCTTTGCCCGGGGTTACCTTCATTCAAGGCGATTTCACCGAAGCGTCCGTTTTAGCGGAACTGAAAATACATCTTGGGAAATATCCTCTTGACCTTGTAATTTCGGATATGTCACCTAATATAACGGGCATAGGCGTAACCGATCAAGCGCGCGGCATGTATCTGGCGGAGCTTGCATTGGAGTTTTCCGCGGAGCGATTGAACTCTGACGGTAATTTTCTCGTCAAAGTATTTCAAGGTTCCGGTTTTGAGGGGTTTTTACGCGCAATGCGTGCTACATTCAGTCGGGTGATAACACGTAAGCCTGAGGCATCCCGCGGTCGCAGCAGTGAACTCTATTTGCTGGGGATGGGGAAGCGGAGATGAGCATTTGAACCGAAAGCAAATGATAGGCAGGCGAGTTTACGAAACACCGGGTTTGCGAAATGCTATAAGAGCCATGGCAGGCCGGCTATTATAAATCTCGAAATGGGTTTAGAATGAAGCATTCAAGGATTTTGACGGCGCAAGCCAAGGAGCTATCTTGAACAATCTCATTAAAAACATGGCCATCTGGCTTGTGATTGCTTTGGTGCTGATGACGGTGTTCAATCAGTTCAGCACGCGACAGGCAGCACAGGCGCCGATGGAATACTCGCAGTTCATCGACGAAGTAAAGCAGGGCAGGATTGCCAAGGTGACCATTGAAGGGCGGACGCTGAAAGGTACCAAATCCGATGGCCGGCGGTTTACCACCTACACGCCCTCGGATCCCTGGATGGTGAGCGACCTGCTGAAGGCGGGCGTCATCATTGACGCCAAACCGGAAGAAGAGCCATCGCTGCTGATGAACATTTTCGTCTCATGGTTCCCGATGCTTCTACTGATAGGCGTATGGATTTTCTTTATGCGCCAAATGCAGGGAGGCGGCCGGGGTGGTGGTGCGTTCTCGTTCGGAAAGAGCAAGGCGCGCATGCTTGACGAATCCACCAATCAGGTAACGTTTGCTGACGTGGCGGGTTGCGAGGAGGCCAAAGAAGAGGTTTCGGAGCTGGTCGAATTCTTGCGCGATCCCAGTAAGTTCCAGAAGTTGGGGGGACGGATTCCCCGCGGTGTATTGATGGTGGGAAGCCCGGGCACGGGTAAAACTCTTCTGGCTCGCGCAATTGCGGGCGAGGCCAAAGTTCCGTTTTTCAGTATTTCCGGTTCTGATTTTGTGGAAATGTTCGTCGGTGTCGGTGCGGCGAGAGTGCGTGACATGTTCGAGCAAGCCAAGAAGCACGCACCCTGCATTATTTTTATCGATGAAATCGACGCGGTCGGCCGTCAACGCGGCGCGGGCCTCGGCGGCGGGAACGACGAGCGGGAACAGACATTGAACCAACTGCTGGTCGAGATGGATGGTTTCGAGGGAACTGCCGGCGTGATTGTAATTGCAGCGACCAACCGGCCTGATGTGCTTGACCCGGCGCTATTGCGTCCTGGCCGTTTCGACCGGCAGGTGACAGTGCCGCTACCCGACATTCGTGGGCGTGAGCAAATACTGCACGTACATATGCGCAAGGTACCGATCGCGCCCGATGTGCATGCGGAAATCATTGCGCGAGGCACGCCGGGGATGTCCGGTGCCGACCTGGCCAATCTGGTGAACGAGGCAGCGTTGTTTGCGGCACGCAGCAATAAGCGGCTCGTGGATATGGATGATTTCGAGCGCGCAAAGGACAAGATCTTCATGGGGGCGGAACGTCGCTCCGTGGTGATGCCGGAACGCGAACGGCGCAACACTGCCTATCATGAATCCGGGCATGCGGTAGTGGCGCAGTTGCTGCCCAGGACCGACCCGGTACACAAGGTTTCCATCATTCCGCGAGGACGCGCGCTGGGTGTGACAATGCAGTTGCCGACGGAAGATCGCTTCAGCATGGATCGCGAAGAAATTCTGCAGAACATTGCGGTGCTGTTCGGCGGGCGTATCGCCGAGGAAGTGTTCATGGGGCAGATGACGACGGGCGCGTCCAATGACTTCGAGCGCGCTACGGAAATGGCAAGGCGTATGGTTACGCAATGGGGCATGTCGGATTCCCTTGGTCCAATGGTATATGGCGAGAATGAGGGAGAAGTTTTTCTCGGTCGCTCCGTTACCACCCACAAGAACGTCAGCGAAGCCACCATGCAGAAGGTGGACGTGGAAATTCGCCGTATCATCGATATGCAGTACACGTTGGCCCGCAAGCTGATCGAGGAAAATCGCGATAAAATCGAGGTGATGACCAAAGCGCTGCTGGAATGGGAAACCATAGACTCCGATCAGATCGGCGATATAATGGAAGGTCGCCCACCGCGGGCTCCGAAGCCCAGCAAGTCCACGTCGACGCCGCCCAGGGACAATACGCCTCCGACGGCACCGGCGCCAACAGCAACCCCAGCTCAGGAAGTTTAACGTAAGGTATTCCCAAGCTGGGCATCTAAAAGAAAAAAGGCGGGCTTGTCCCGCCTTTTTTCATTTTCTAATTGACGACTATACCTCGGATTTCCGTGCCGCTATTTCCGCAACTTAACGCGCATCATCCTGGCCGCGCCCTCGTGATGGGGATCGTCAATGTAACGCCAGACTCCTTTTCTGACGGCGGTTTGTGCGGATCGACCGAACGTGCGCTCCACCATGCGGTACGCTTGGTTGAAGAGGGAGCGGACTGGCTGGATGTCGGCGGCGAATCCACCCGTCCCGGCAGCACCTCCATCAGTGTGGAGGAAGAGTTGCGCCGCGTCATCCCGGTAGTGGAAGCTTTGGCTGGCATGAACGTATCTGTTTCGGTCGATACCTCCAAGCCGGAGGTGATGCGTGCGTCGATAACGGCTGGCGCAGCCATGATTAACGATGTCAATGCACTACAGGCAGCGGGTGCGCTAGAGGCGGTTGCGGCCGGCGGCGCGGCAGCATGCCTCATGCACATGCGCGGTGCCCCGCACAGCATGCAAATCGATCCTCGATACGATGATGTGGTGACGGAAGTGAAAACCTTTCTGCAGCAGCGCCTCGATGCGGCGCAAGCCGCAGGTATCTCGCGTGAGCGGTTGGTAATAGATCCCGGTTTTGGCTTTGGTAAAACGCACGACCATAATATCCAGTTGTTGCGCCACCTCGACCGCTTCACCGATCTTGGCGTGCCGGTAATGGTGGGGTTGTCGCGCAAGGCAATGTTGGGGAAAATTACCGGTAACGAAGTAGGCAACCGGGTTCACGCCAGTATTGCCGCCGCTTTGGCGGCAGTGGCGAGGGGTGCGGCAATTGTGCGAGTGCACGATGTAAAAGCAACCAGGGATGCGCTGGCGGTTTATAATATTATTGAGCAACGACAATAAACTGCGGGCGCGCTTACGCCGCCGCTGGGTTGTAACTATCGACGGAGCCTTCAATTGACAAAAAAATATTTTGGAACTGACGGCATTCGCGGGCGTGTAGGAGAGATGCCTATCACGCCTGAATTTGTGATGCATCTTGGTTATTCTGCCGGCCAGGTCCTGGCATCGTCAGAATGGCATCTATCCAAGGGCGAACGTCCGGCGGTACTGATCGGTAAGGACACTCGCATATCAGGGTACATGCTTGAATCAGCGCTACAAGCGGGACTTTCCGCCGCAGGAGTGGATGTGTTGCTTTCGGGGCCTATGCCGACGCCGGCGGTAGCTTACCTCACTCGCGCCCTGCGGCTGCAGGCGGGCATTGTCATTTCCGCTTCACATAACCCGTTCGAAGACAACGGCATCAAGTTTTTTTCCGCGGCGGGCACGAAGTTGCCCGATGTGACCGAGCATGCGATAGAGGCGGGACTGAAGGCGCCCATCAAATCGATGCCGTCAGCGCAGCTCGGTAAAGCGCGCAGGGTCAATGACGCCAGAGGGCGTTACATCGAATTCTGCAAAAGTACCTTTCCGAATCATCTCGATCTGCGCGGTTTGCGGATTGTGGTTGACTGCGCTCATGGTGCGACATATCAAATCGCTGGCCCGGTGCTGCATGAACTGGGTGCGGATGTCGTTGCCATCGGCGTGCAGCCCGACGGCCTCAATATCAATCTCGAATGCGGCGCCACGCATGGTGCCGCCCTGCAGGAAGCGGTCCGGCTGCATCACGCCGATATTGGCATTGCGCTTGATGGTGACGGTGATCGCGTAATCATGGCTGACGAAAACGGCGTGTTTTACGATGGTGATCGGCTGATCTATATTATTGCCAAGCATCGCCAGCAGAAGGGGTTGCTCAAGGGCGGAGTAGCGGGAACATTAATGACTAATCTCGCGGTGGAAAACGGTTTAAGGAAACTGGATATCCCGTTTGCTCGCGCTAACGTCGGCGACCGCTATGTATTGGAGCTATTGCAGAAAGAAGGCTGGCAACTGGGCGGCGAAGGCTCTGGCCATATCCTTTGCATCGATAAACATACCACTGGCGATGGCATTATTTCCGCGCTGCAAGTGTTATATGCCATGAGGGATTCCGCCAAAACGCTGCCGGAGCTTGCACATGGCGTCACGCTATATCCTCAACAGTTGATTAACGTCAAGGTCCCCAAGGGGTTCGATTCGCGTGCCAATGTGGCGATCAAAGCGGCCCAGGCAGAAGCCGAGCGCGATCTTGACGATAGCGGCCGCGTGCTATTGCGCCCATCAGGCACAGAACCTCTGATACGAGTGATGGTCGAGGGTGAATCCAAGCAGAAGGTTAAACATTGGGCGGAAAAGATAGCGGATGTCGTGCGAAATGCTGCAGTGGAATGAAACGTCGATAAAGCAGGCGCCAAGGGTGCGAGGTATCCGGTCGTGCCGCAAGAAGCGGCCGGGTTCACAAGGAATGTCACAAGACCGTAATACTAATGACCTAGCATGACTGATGCTCTAAAAACGCAATATCTGATCATCTGACAAGTAAACGGGGGAAATGTTGAAATTACCGAATAGCAATAAAATGAGAATGTCTGTCGTATTTGCCGGACTGATCAGTATCAACGGCATTGCGGGGGCTGATGCCATTGTGAAAATCGACGGATCCAGCACCGTTTATCCAATTACCGAAGCAGTGGCCGAAGATTTTCAGAAGGACACGAAAGGTGCAGTTAAAGTCACAGTCGGCATTTCAGGGACTGGCGGGGGTTTCAAGAAATTCTGTCGTGGTGAGACAGATATCGTCAACGCTTCGCGCCCTATTCTTAAAAAGGAAATGGACGATTGCAAAAAAATCGGCATTCAATATGTCGAAATGCCGATCGCATTTGATGCGCTGACCGTGGTAGTGAATCCCAGGAACAACTGGAGCAACACGATTACCGTCGCGGAGTTGAAGAAGATATGGGAGCCTGCGGCGCAGGGTAAAATCACCAAATGGAGTCAGGTGAACCCGGCATGGCCCGATGAAACGATCAAGCTCTACGGCGCGGGTGCGGATTCGGGTACTTTCGATTACTTTACGGAAGCCATCGTCGGTAAGGCCAAATCGAGCCGTGGGGATTTTACCGCGTCCGAGGATGACAACGTATTAGTGCAGGGCGTGGCCAGCGACAAGAACGGCCTCGGTTTTTTTGGTTTTGCCTACTATGCCGAAAATAAGAAAAAACTGAAGGCTGTTGCCATCGATGCGGGTAAGGGAGCTATCATTCCCTCCGCCAAAACTGTGGAGGAAGGGAGCTACCAGCCTTTGTCCCGCCCTATTTTCATTTACGTAAACATCAAGTCGGCAGAGCGACCCGAAGTCAGGCAGCTTATCGAGTTCTACATGAAAAATGCGTCTGCGCTGGTGCAAGAAGTTAAATTCTTCCCATTACCGGCTCAGGCCTATGCCTCCAATCTGGAGCACCTTGACAAAAAGAAGGTAGGAACCGTTTTTGGCGGCAAGCCGGAAGTGGATCTCAGGATTGAGGAAGTACTCAAGCGCGAGGCCAGCCTGTAATTCCCACCTGCGGTGGCGCATCGGATCGGGGATGGTCGCGCTGAAGGAAGGCGCAGCAGGCCATCCCGGCAGGGCAGCTACACTGCAACGGATCTGCTGAACATCCACGGTTATCCAACGCACACGTCCCTGACAGCCTGTCGGACTTAAAGGAAATCGGCCGCAAAACCGTCTGGCCGGTTCATATTTCGCCGCTTTTTTCGCCAACAGAATAACTATTGGCCTTTAAAATCCACAAAATCTGCCCTCACCCGTCACCTTTTCGCCGCGATTCCCCAAGTTGGACAAGCTGCCAGCGGTTTCTTTTCTTCCTTTTTTCAGTTTTTCCCGGGTTTTCAGGGCCGGAGCAGTTCCCTTCTACGGAAACCGCTCCGCATTCAGGACCAGAGCCGCTTATTCCACTCGTTATGACTCTGTTTTATCGGATGAGGCAGGATTGGGCACAGACGCAAATCTATGGGAAAATAGGCTATTACAGTTGTGAGTAGTGAATGAACCATGATCACTGTAAAATTTCTGTCGTTTCTTTACTTTCATATCTTTAAAAAAGGAATAAGTCGTGACTGTCATTCGTTTACCGGACGGGTCTGAGCGCAGGTATGAACACCCGGTGACGGTAGGCGACGTCGCGGCGTCGATCGGCGCAGGACTGGCTCGAGCCGCACTGGCCGGCAAAGTGAATGGCAAGCTGGTGGATATATCCAGCCCCATCGAAACTGATAGCGACTTGACGATCGTTACTGAAAAGGACGCGGAAGGGCTGGAAATTATCCGTCATTCCAGCGCCCATCTGCTGGCACATGCAGTGAAAGAGCTGTTTCCGGAAGCACAGGTAACCATTGGGCCCGTGATAGAGGATGGCTTTTATTATGATTTTTCCTTTCATCGTCCATTCACACCGGATGATCTGGCCGCAATTGAAAAACGCATGGGTGAGATCAGCGCGCGCAACCTGAAAGTCGAGCGCAAGGTTTGGGAACGTTCCCAGGCAATCAATTTTTTCAAGAACCAGGGCGAGCACTACAAGGCGCAGATCATCGAGAGCATTCCCGGCAATGAGGAAGTTTCGCTCTATTCTCAGGGAAATTTTACCGATTTATGCCGGGGGCCGCATGTGCCTGCCACATCCAGGCTCAAGGTTTTCAAGCTGATGAAGCTTGCGGGAGCATATTGGCGCGGCGACTCGCGCAATGAGATGTTGCAGCGAATTTACGGCACCGCCTGGGCCAAAAAGGAAGATCAGGACACCTATCTGCGCCGCCTTGAGGAAGCGGAAAAGCGTGATCACCGTAAGCTCGGCAAGCAACTGGATTTGTTTCATATTCAGGAAGAAGCACCGGGTATGGTATTCTGGCATCCCAAGGGCTGGATCATATGGCAGGAGATAGAGCAGTACATGCGGGAAATATTCCGCAATAACGGTTATCTCGAAATTCGCACCCCCTCGGTACTGGATAAAGGTCTATGGGAGCGGTCAGGGCACTGGGAAAATTTCCGCGAAAACATGTTTATCACTCAATCGGAAGAGCGTGAATTTTCGGTCAAGCCCATGAACTGTCCTGGTCATGTCCAGGTGTTCAGGCAGGGACTGAAAAGCTATCGGGATTTGCCGTTGCGCTTGGCCGAATTCGGTTCGTGTCATCGTAATGAGCCATCCGGCGCTTTGCATGGCATTATGCGAGTGCGGGCATTTACTCAGGACGATGCGCACATTTTTTGCACCGAGGCCCAGGTACAGGGTGAGGTGATACAATTTATTGACCTGTTGCAGAAGGTTTATACCGATTTCGGCTTTGATGAGATACTGGTGAAGCTTTCGACCCGCCCTCAAAAACGCGTGGGCTCGGAGGCGCAGTGGGATAAGGCAGAAGCCGCATTACAAGCCGCATTGGATCACAAGAAGCTCATATGGGAGCTGCAGCCCGGCGAAGGCGCTTTCTATGGACCAAAAATCGAGTTTTCGCTCAAGGACAGCATTGGCCGTTTGTGGCAGTGTGGTACTCTCCAGCTTGACTTTTCCATGCCGGAGCGATTAGATGCCGAATTTGTGGCCGAGGATAATTCCCGTCGGGTGCCAGTCATGCTGCATCGGGCGATTCTCGGGTCATTGGAGCGCTTCATTGGCATTATCCTGGAAAACTATGCGGGCGCCTTGCCGCTTTGGCTTGCTCCGGACCAGGCGGTAGTATTGAATATTTCTCAGGGACAGGCGGAATACGCCCGGAAAGTAGCCGAAGAGCTCAAGCATAACGGCATACGGGCGTGCGCGGACTTGAGAAATGAGAAAATAACTTATAAAATACGGGAACATAGTTTACAAAAGCTGCCCTACCAGATCATCGTGGGGGAGAAGGAAGTCGCTGCGCAAACGGTTTCAGTACGAACCCGGGTAGGCTCCGATCTCGGTCAGATGTCTTTGCCGATGCTGATAGAACGGCTTAAAGCAGAGATATGCCTGAGAGCGGGCGAGGTTTGATTTATTAACATATTTGGGGAATTACTATAGTCCAAGAAAAAGCAGCCCGTATCAATCAGGAGATTAATGCGCCCGAGGTGCGCTTGATTGGTGTAGATGGAGAGCAAATAGGCATAGTCGCGCTAGCGGCCGCCAACACTTTGGCGGAGGAAGCCGAGGTCGATTTGGTTGAAATCGCACCCACGGCTCGACCCCCCGTGTGCCGGCTGATGGATTATGGCAAGTTTCGTTATCAGGAGAGCAAGAAAAAACACGAAGCCAAGCTCAAGCAGAAGCAGATCCAAATCAAGGAAGTCAAGTTCCGGCCTAATACGGACGATGGCGATTACAACATCAAGCTGCGTAACCTGATCAGTTTTCTTGAAGAAGGTGATAAAGCCAAGATCACGTTGCGGTTTCGCGGACGTGAAATGGCACATCAGGAATTTGGTGTGCGTCTGCTTGAACGCGTCAGAGATGATCTGGAGCCGCATGCGGTGGTTGAGCAGTTTCCCCGGATGGAAGGACGGCAAATGGTGATGGTGCTATCTCCGCGAAAGAAAGAAGTAGCAGTCAAACCAAAGGAAGCGAAGTCGAAGGGGGTTACGGAAACTGATGTAGCCCGTGATTAAGGACGTAAACTCACCTGACCATCGCGCAGAAACTGGAAGTTGGAAAGGGGGTAGCGGGACCGCTTATTCAAGCGTGAATCGGATAACGCGAAAGCGGGCACCGGTGTGATATTGCGATTCAAAAAACAAGTGATCTCCGGGTTTAAAGTGTTCCGGTCAGGAAACACCCGGCGTCATGTTAAAGCAGGAGTAATACAATGCCAAAGATGAAAACAAAGAGTGGAGCTGCAAAGCGCTTCACGGTGCGGGCAGGCGGCAGCGTCAAGCGCGCACAGGCGTTCAAACGCCATATTCTTACCAAGAAAAGCACGAAAAACAAGCGTCAGTTACGGGGAACCGTGGGCATTCATTGCAGTGATGTGCCGTCTGTGCGCGCCATGCTGCCTTACGCCTAGGAGAGACCGAGATGCCAAGAGTAAAACGTGGTGTAACGGCTCACGCCCGTCACAAAAAAGTACTGGATCTGGCGAAAGGCTATCGCGGCCGCCGCAAGAACGTTTATCGTATTGCCAAGGAAGCGGTGATGAAAGCGGGGCAATATGCATACCGCGACCGCCGTCAGAAGAAACGTCAGTTTCGGGCTTTGTGGATTGCTCGTATCAACGCTGCTGCGCGGGAATGCGGGTTGCCCTACAGCGTTTTCATGAACGGTTTGAGGAAAGCGGCGATCGAGGTGGACCGCAAGGTTCTGGCTGATATTGCTGTATTTGATAAGCCGGCTTTTGCGAAAATAGTCGAGCAGGCCAAAGCCAGCTTGGCTGTATAGCAGTAGTAGCAAAAAAAACGCTGCGAGGAGGCTAAAGGCAGAGACGCCTTGCCTCCTTTTTTCTTGTAGAGATCCGGTAATCCATCCTATTTTCGTTTGCGTATGACTAATCTGGATCACCTTATCAGTGAGGCCATTGACCTGTTCAATGGTACGGATGAAATTGCCGAGCTGGAGCAAGTCAAGGCGCGCTATTTAGGCCGGCACGGCCGCCTGACGGAGTTACTGAAGGGATTGGGCAAGCTCCCGCCGGAAGAGCGCCCCGCCGTCGGACATCGCATAAACCAGGCGAAGGAAACCTTGGAAGCGGCGCTTGATTTCCGCAGGGATGCGATCCAGGAAAAAAAACTGGAGGCGCAGTTACTGGAAGAGGCGCTGGATGTGACGCTGCCGGGACGCGGTTTGGGAATGGGGGGACTGCATCCAATAACGCGGACCCTGGAACGCATCCAGTCACTATTTCATTCAATCGGGTTTACTGTAGCCACCGGTCCCGAGATCGAAACCGATTTCTACAATTTCACCGCGCTCAATATTCCGGAGAATCATCCGGCACGTGCCATGCACGATACCTTTTACGTCGATGATGAGGCCGGCAGGCATCTGCTGCGTACACATACTTCGCCGGTTCAAATCCGCTATATGGAGAAAAACCAGCCGCCCCTGAAAGTGATCGCGCCAGGAAGAGTGTACCGTTGCGACTCTGATTTAACCCATACACCCATGTTTCATCAGGTAGAAGGTCTTTGGGTGGATGAAAATGCCAATTTTTCGGCGTTAAAAGGCGTCCTGGCCGATTTCATGCAACAATTTTTCGAGCGGGACGATTTGCCGGTGCGCTTCCGTACTTCTTTTTTTCCGTTTACCGAGCCTTCCGCTGAGATGGATATCCGTTGCGTGAAGTGCGAAAACGGTTGCCGCATATGCAGTTATACCGGATGGCTGGAAGTGCTGGGGTGCGGAATGGTGCATCCTAACGTTCTCAAGCATGTTGGCATAGACAGCGAAAAATATATTGGTTTTGCGTTTGGGCTGGGGGTCGAGCGGTTGGCGATGCTGCGGTATGGCGTAAGCGATTTGCGGTTGTTTTTTGAAAATGATTTACGATTTCTGAAACCGTTCAATTAAAAGACTAACGGGATTGCCGGAAACAGCATGTTGCATTCGCCACTCAATTGGTAAATCCAAAAATATCTGGAGAGGCAAGGACGCAGGCATGCCTGGGTAGCGCGGATACTCCTTGCGAATATACTGAAGAGCGGCAAGGTTACGCGAACCCTGGGGCGCAGGTGTGACTCGGCGAGCAGTGGCGGTAATCGCCAAACACATCTCGTGATCCTTTAAAGGCCCCCTCAAGTACACTCGGTCCGTCTCTCCTGCAAAGAGAAATAAATTCAAATGAAATTTTCAGAAAATTGGCTGCGCACTCTTGTTGATCCGCCGTTATCGACGGGCAACCTTGCTCAGGCGCTAACCATGGCCGGCCTGGAAGTCGAGGCCATCGAGCCGGTCGCGCCAGCCTTCAGCAAGGTAGTGGTGGCCGAAGTACTGTCCGTGCACAAGCATCCGGACGCGGACCACCTTTATGTTTGCAAGGTCGATGCGGGTATGGGGGAGGCTGGTGAGCCGCTCCAGATTGTCTGTGGTGCGGCAAATGTTCGTGCCGGAGTGAAGGTGCCATGTGCACTGGAAGGAGCGGAACTGCCGGGTTTCACCATTAAACGGACGAGGATACGTGGAATCGAATCCGCCGGGATGTTATGTTCAGCCAGGGAACTGGGTTTGGAAGAAGCCGCGGCCGGTTTATTGCTGCTTCCGGAGAGTGCGCCAACCGGTGGGGATTTTCGACATTATTATGAACTTGAGGATAACCTCCTTACGCTCAAGCTGACGCCAAATCGCGGGGATTGTCTTGGGTTGTTCGGCATAGCGCGGGAGGTGGCCGCGATTACATTCGAAGATCTCAAGCCGTTAACGATCAAGCCGATTGGAAGCCAGTTGGATGACACCCTGGCGATACAAGTCGATGCGCCGGACGCTTGCCCGCTTTACTGTGGCAGGGTGTTACGTGGCGTTTCCCTCGATGTTACCACCCCTCAGTGGATAATCCGTCGCCTGGAACGTAGCGGTTTGCGTTCGATCAACGCTGTGGTTGACATAACGAATTACGTAATGCTGGAGACCGGTCAACCCCTCCATGCTTTCGATCTCGCAAAGATTGCAGGTGCCCTCAGGGGTTCCATTCATGTGCGTTATGCCAAGCCCGGCGAAAGGCTCCAATTATTGAACGGCGAAGACCTTATGCTGCAATCCGGCATGCTGGTCATAGCGGATGAGGTCAAGCCGTTGGCGCTCGCCGGTATCATGGGTGGGAATGAGAGTGGGGTGGTTCAAGGGGCAACCGATATATTTCTGGAAAGCGCTTTTTTCAGTCCTGAGGTGATCTCCGGCAAATCATTTTCACTCGGGTTTAGTTCGGATTCAGCGTATCGCTTTGAGCGGGGTGTGGATTTTGGCGCGACACGTGACGCGATGGAGCGCGCAACGGGTTTGATCCTGGATATTTGTGGCGGTGGGACCGGGCCGATTACCGAGATCAAAGGCAAGTTGCCGCAACGCGATCCCATCCGCCTTCGCGTGGAACGGACCCGGAGGGTTCTGGGCATCGATCTTGGCGAAGCCAGGATTGCCGAATTATTCCGCCGCCTGCAATTCGGCTTTTCCGTGGTGGGGGATGTCTTCCTGGTTACGCCGCCGACATACCGCTTCGATCTTGCCATCGAGGAAGACCTGATCGAGGAACTGGCGCGCATACACGGTTACAATCATATACCCGCTACCTTGCCCCAGATGAAACTGGGCATGCTGCCTGCGCCTGAAACATTAAAGCCCCTCGCACAGTTGAGGGAAATAATGACAGGACGGGATTACCAGGAAGTCATCAACTATGCTTTCGTGGATGCCTCCTGGGAATTGGAGCTGGCGGGCAACAACGCACCGGTAGCACTGAAAAATCCCCTGTCCAATCAGTTGGCCGTAATGCGCAGCAGCCTGATCGGCGGCCTGGTATCGAACCTGCAATTCAACCTCAACCGTAAGCAGCCCAGAGTACGTCTGTTTGAAATTGGAGGTTGTTTCGAAAAAAGTGGGGACACCTACGCGCAACATGAAAAATTAGCCGGCCTTTGCTACGGGGATGCAATGGCCGAGCAGTGGGGCGAGCGGGCGCGCACGGTGGATTTTTATGATGTGAAAGCAGATATCGAAGCGCTGTTTTGTCCAGCAGCAGTTGAAGTCGAAGCGGCGCCTCACCCGGCGTTGCATCCCGGGAAATCGGCTCTGATCCGCCTGGATGGCAAAATCGCCGGCTATCTGGGAGAGCTTCACCCCCGCTGGCAACAAAAGTTCGGCTTGCCCAAACCGGTTGTGCTGTTCGAACTGGAGGTGGCAAGCGTCATGGCACGAGCCCTGCCGAAAGCGGCGGAGATTTCAAAATATCCACCCATACGGCGGGATATCGCCGTGGTGGTGCCGGAAGATGTTCATGTTCAGGCAATGCTGGACTGCATGCACGCCGAGAAACTGCCCGTTATTTCGGAAATTTCCCTGTTTGATGTGTATCATGGCAAAGGTATGGAAAACGGCAAAAAAAGTCTTGCATTCCGTATGTTATTACAAGATACTCAAAAAACGTTAACCGACGCGGAAGCAGATCGGGTTGTCGCACAGTTGATAAATGTTTTGCAGAATCAGTTCAGGGCAAAACTCCGCAGCTGATCAAAGTAGAGTAATGACCAGGGCTACTGTGCGAACCGATAGTGATTCGCAGTGGCACCGGATTCGTAGAGATCCCAAGATGGAGAGACGATGGCCGGAGGCGGAGCGCGAATGATTCGGCTTCGCCACCCCATAGGGTGCCGAACCGTCCTGCCTGCGTCAGTGAATCGAATACTCGATATTATGCTTGCAGGCCATTGACCCAGGTAACCACGGCGTCTTGTGATATTCCGTTTTGTCAACTCAGCGGCCACTGAATGCTCCCCGGAAATTATTCAGAGGCTACCAGGTTTGAAAGTAACTAAACAGGTGAGGGAGACTATGACCTTAACAAAGGCCGAGCTGGCGGATTTGCTTTTTGAAAAAGTCGGGCTCAACAAGCGCGAAGCCAAAGACATGGTGGAATCCTTTTACGAGGAGGTTCGCGTCGCCCTGCAAAATGGCGATGGCGTCAAGCTTTCCGGCTTCGGCAATTTCCAGTTGCGCGACAAGCCGCAACGTCCTGGCCGCAACCCCAAGACAGGAGAAGAGATTCCCATTACTGCCAGAAGAGTGGTCACTTTTCACGCCAGTCAGAAATTGAAGGCAATGGTGGAAGAAAATCACGATGGAAAACGTAACGCCTAGCAACGCTTTGCCGCTCATTCCGGCGAAGCGTTACTTCACCATCGGCGAAGTTAGCGAGTTATGTGGCGTTAAGCCACATGTGTTGCGGTATTGGGAACAGGAATTCACACAGTTGAAGCCCGTCAAGCGGCGCGGCAACCGCCGCTATTATCAGCGTCATGAAGTACTGCTGATTCGTCGCATCCGGGAGTTGCTCTACGAACACGGTTTCACCATTCATGGCGCTCGCAGCCGTTTGGGGCAGGGTATGGTCGAGGCGATTCTTCCTGTTTCCGGTTCGATTGCGCCACATCCCTCATCAGTCGATCTGGCGCTATTGAGAGATGAAATCAAAAGTGTCGTGTCATTACTTCAATCTTGATCCATTTTCTGTAGTCCCGCTCTCGCTCTACGGGTCATAAAGCAGTAATAGCAATTTCTAAGGTTCCTAACCTCTTGGCTTATTGTTATAATTCCATGTTCGGGGCGTAGCGCAGCCTGGTAGCGTACTTGCATGGGGTGCAAGTGGTCGGAGGTTCAAATCCTCTCGCCCCGACCAATCAAGCTTACGGGTTGATTGATTCTGTCGCATATTGCGGGCTTATCAGCACCGCTTGCGAATGTTTTTCTCCCGCCAAGCAAAAAAATTACTTGGGTAACTGTTCGAATGCGCATATTGCTCAGTAACGACGATGGGTATTTTGCGCCAGGTCTCGCCTGTCTCGCCGAAGCGCTTTCCGTTATTGCAGATATCATCGTGGTTGCACCGGAACGCGACCGGAGTGGCGCCAGCAACTCTCTTACGCTCGATCGGCCCCTGAGTCTCCGCAAATCCCATAATGGATTCTTTTATGTCAATGGCACGCCCACGGATTGCGTGCACCTGGCTGTCACCGGTATGCTCGACACATTGCCGGATATGGTGGTGTCCGGGATAAATGATGGCGCCAACATGGGTGACGACACGATTTATTCCGGTACCGTAGCTGCCGCGACGGAGGGTTTCCTGCTGGGCATCCCTTCTATTGCCGTCTCTCTTGCCAGCTTTTCCACCGGTAATTTCTCCACCGCCGCGCGTATAGCGACTGAAATGGTGCAACGTTTCCAAAACGACAAGCTTCACGGGACGGTATTGCTGAACATCAATGTACCCGACATACCGTACGACGAATTGCAAGGCATGGAGGTTACCCGGCTTGGCCGTCGGCATAAGGCGGAGCCCGTGGTCAAATCGCGGAGCCCGCGCGGGAATACCGTTTACTGGGTAGGTGCAGCCGGGCCTGCTCAGGATGCGGGAGAGGGCACGGATTTTCTCGCCATTCAGCGTAACCGTGTATCGGTGACCCCGCTGCAAATTGACTTGACACGATATGGGCAGTTGGATGCCGTAAAAGAGTGGTTGAAATAGCAGCACAGCATTTCGGTTATTGTGCATGGTTGAACACCACCTGTTCAAGGTATCGCTAATTTGAACACCCACTACTCCGGTATCGGCATGACGTCGGCGCGTACCCGCGCGCGCATGATCGAGCGTCTGCGCGCGCGGGGCATCGTTGATGAAGTGGTGCTGGCGGCAATGAGCGCCGTTCCTCGCCACATCTTCGTCGAGGAAATCCTGGCAAACCGTGCTTATGACGATGTGGCATTGCCTATCAATTTCGGCCAGACCATTTCGAGTCCATTTACCGTAGCGCGTATGAGTGAGCTGCTGCGCGCGGGTTCGGGCCTCGACAAGGTGCTTGAGATCGGCTCGGGCTGCGGCTACCAGACCGCTGTACTGGCGCAGTTTGTGCGGGAGGTTTATTCGATCGAGAGAGTCGGACCCTTGCTTACCCGCACCCGCACTCGTTTGCGACAACTGCGCCTCAACAATGTCCGCCTGAAGCATGCTGACGGCTTGCTCGGGTTGCCCGAGTCCGCACCGTTCGATGGCATTATCTTTACCGCCGCGGCTACACATATTCCAGCAACATTACTTGAACAGCTGGCGATTCGCGGCAGGATAGTTTTTCCCAAGGGAAGCCAGGATCAGTATCTGTGCGTTATCGAACGTAATTTGCAGGGTTATACTGAGACAATGCTGGACGAGGTCAGGTTTGTTCCGATAGTGCCCGGAATCTGGAAACGTTAAACGATGCAAAATAAGAGACGGGAATGAGGCGTGCGAGGATCAGGCAGAAGTATTTGAGCAGTGATGCATTGTGCCGCGAATTTTTCAGGGGGCGTCGTTCATTTCATATGAGCAGTTTTTTTTCTTCAGCCTATTGCCCGCTTCTCGTGTTATGCCTTTTGGTTACGGGTTGTGAATCTACGCCTAATCGCGCGCCGGTAGTCGATCGCGCAACGGTAGAGTCGGAAAATGCCGGTTCCGAGGTATCCACCCGGCGACCTGATGCATACATCATAAAAAAAGGTGACACGCTGTACAGCATCGCGCTGAGCCATGGCATCGATCAGAAGAGTTTGGCGGAATGGAATAATATTTCGGATCCGGGTGCCATTCATGTCGGACAGCAACTTTACTTATCCTCGCCTTCCCTGCTGGCACAGCCAGCATTATTTCCCATCCGGGAAACGACGCTGCCATCCCCGGTCGTAACCACACCTGTCATCGTCTCCCCAAACGTAGCAAAACCTCAGGCCAGCACGGATAAGCTGAAAACAGAACCCAGGGGGTTCAAACTACCCTATTCGGATCAGGCCATCGCACAATTGAAAGGCTTACCGGGCGCACCTCCCTTGGTGGTGCCGGTAAAAGTCGACCCGATGACCGAGAAGAATACCGGTACCGAAATTAATCCAATACCCCCAGCAGCAGAAGACCCCTATGACGGCGATCGCGTCGACTGGATCTGGCCAACCAGGGGCAAAATATTGGGCGTTTTCTCGGAAGGTTCGAAAGGGATCGATATTTCAGGTAATGCCGGCCAGGCAGTAGCCGCATCCGCCAATGGCAAGGTGGTCTATAGCGGTGCCGGACTGCGCGGTTACGGCAAGCTTATCATTATCAAGCATAACAATACTTACCTCAGCGCCTATGCCCACAACAGCAAAATTCTGGTGAAAGAAGGACAAACAGTAGTAAGAGGCCAGAAGATCGCCGAGATGGGAAATACCGACGCGAGTCTGGTAAAGCTTCATTTTGAAATTCGCAAGAATGGAAAACCGGTTGACCCCTTGAAGCATTTACCCGGAATATCAGGATGAGCCCATGATGAATCAGCTACGGTATACCGATGACGAGGAATCCTTTGACAAGATGGATCCTGTGGATCCTGATGATATTCTTGAAATTTCCGAAGCGCCCGCCAGCGCAAACGCCGAGCCTCCAAGCGACTTCCTCCTGACTGATGTCACCCAGATCTACTTCAATGATATCGGCCACAATGCGCTGTTGAGTGCGAAGGAGGAGGCGAAATTGACACGCCTGGTCCGGCAGAATAATTTTGATGCGCGTCAGAAAATGATTGAATGCAACCTGCGTTTGGTGGTCAATATCGCAAAACACTATACCAAGCACGGTGTCGCATTACTGGATCTGATCGAAGAAGGAAATATGGGCATGATGCATGCACTGGACAAGTTCGACCCGGAGCGTGGATTTCGTTTTTCGACGTACGCCACTTGGTGGATACGGCAGAACATCGAACGGTGCATCATGAATCAGTCGCGAACCATCCGTTTGCCGGTGCACGTCATCAAAGACTTGAATATCATTTTACACGCCGCCCGTCATCTGGAAGCGCATACGGGAAAGGAGCCCAAACCGGAGGATGTGGCGCATTTACTCGGACGTCCCGTCAAGGAAGTGCAAAGAATGTTGTCCTTGAACATGAGTATGATGTCATTGGATGCGCCGCTCGATGTCGATCCATTATTATCCATTGGCGATGCGATCGCCGACGATAACAATCCCGGCCCCGATCATATGGTGGAACAGTCTGAGATCAAATGTCGCATTCAGGAATGGCTTAACCGGTTGAATGATAAGCAACGGCTCATCATTGAAAAGCGCTACGGCCTTAACGGATACGAAATCCAGACACTGGAGCAATTGGCGACGAATCTCGATCTCACACGGGAGCGCGTGCGCCAGATTCAGTTGGAAGCACTGCAAACATTGCGGGTAATGCTAAGGTGCGATGGAGTATCCAGGGATGGCGTGTTCTAGATTTCAATTCTTCCAGTTCCGGTATTCTTTTAATATTAAACGGACCGGAATCATTTTGAAGATGTGGTAAACCTGCATTGGCTCTTTACTCAGGCAAACTTGTCACATAGAATGTTGCCTAAAGTACGAGATTGCAATTTTCAATCCTCGCGCCCATTTTTACCCAGGAACCCTAAGCCAGCGACCCCGCCATATAGCTGCGGTAATGATATTTATTATTTTCTGACTACTATGACTACGCCACAACCAGAGTTTATAGCACCCTATCCTGACTTGTGTACCGAAGAGGAAATTTCTCGGCTGGTTCATACCTTTTACGGAAGAGCCAGAAAAGACCCGTTACTGGGCCCGATTTTCGAAGCGCATGTTACCAACTGGGATGCGCATTTTGTGCAGATGATCAATTTCTGGTCGATGAAGCTGCGCGGAACGAGCCATTTTCGCGGCGCTCCCATGCCCAAGCACGTGGCTCTGCCCGGCCTGACTGCCGAATTATTTGAGCGGTGGCTTCAACTATTTCGCGAAACCACCAGTGAGATGGAAAACCGGGATCTGCAGTTCAACGCCGATATGCTGGCATTGCATATCGGTGGCAGGCTGTGGCTGAGATATCAGATAGAGCGCTACCCCGACCGGCAACTGGTTGAACTCCAAGGTGCATAGCGCTTGATAGGCAACGGGTTTTGGCGCACTCCAGCATAGGTGAGGTAGTCGCAACCACCTGCTCATTGCGGTGTGATTTCCGGATGGTTTTCACCACCACGCATTGATTGAAGTTTCTCATCATCCAAGCTCAGGTTTTTCAATCTCTCCGGGTTTAATGCCCCGCGTCTTGGGGACAAAGGTTGGCTGAAAGCCAGCGAATTATAAGAGCGCAGCTAATACCTCGCTGCTTGCGGCGGGGTGCTTTATTTGGCTCGATCGTCCTCTGAATGATTCACCTTCCCAAGTCTTCCATCACATATCCTCAGTTGCGCTCATGACGTGATTTCGGCTGGCTTCACCGCTGTCTGATCTTGGCGTCTGGTGCATTAACGGATTTTGGACAATATTGCCTGAAGCATTAGATCTCTACCTGCTCTCAGCACGACACCAGTGATCGGGTCGGCAGACCGGAAAAATGAGGCGGCGGACTGATCTGTTGGCGCTTCAACTCCATATTCTGCCGAACAGCAGCGCGCTATTTTCCGCTTATTTCGGATATACTTCCTATAGTGTTACCGCCTGATCCAGCTATACCGAAGCCAACCACGATTTCCCTTTTCGATCGGCCATTGTTCATAATGGTCCCGCGAACTGAATCAGAACGCGTTGTTCTCAGGTCATCTTGGTAATAGCGTATCAATCGGTTTTATTTATTCCCCGGAAATAATTTACCGTTCGGTATTTCGCAAAGGGGAACGGATCGGATTTTATGTCACCACACAAGGAGCAAAAATCATGAGCAACCAAAAGACTGAAAGTGCGCCGCATGTTCTGCCACCTTTACCCTATCCGGATAATGCGCTGGACCCCGTCATTTCCGCAAATACGCTGAGTTTTCACTATGGCAAGCATCACAAGACTTATGTCGATAACCTCAACAAGCTGATAGCCGGGACCGAGCTCGAGGATTTATCCCTGGAGGAGATCATTGCTTCGGTGGCAGGCAAGGCCGACAAAGCCGGAATTTTCAATAACGCAGCACAGATCTGGAATCATACTTTTTACTGGAATTCCCTGACGCCTAAAGGCGGTGGTGTGCCTCCGGCAGCGTTGAAGCAAAAAATCGACGTATCTTTTGGTAGCGTCGAAGCTTGCAAGAAAGAACTGGCGACTGCGGCGACAACCCAGTTTGGCAGCGGCTGGGCATGGCTGGTACAGGATGGCGATAAACTCCTGGTCAGCAAGACCGGCAATGCGGATCTGCCATTGACCAAGGGGATAAAGCCCATATTGACGATTGACGTGTGGGAACACGCTTACTATCTGGATTATCAGAATCGTCGTGTGGATTATGTTAATGCCGTGCTGGATAAGCTGATCAATTGGGGTTTTGCAGCGGATAATTGTGGGTAATATACTCCCGGCGTTCCTGTGACAACACAAATTTCAGAACAGCTGGAAATCATCAAGCGTGGTAGCAGCGAGATTCTGCCGGAAGACGAACTAGAGCAAAAGCTTGCTTTAAATCGCCCGCTCAGGGTCAAGGCTGGGTTTGATCCCACAGCGCCGGACCTGCACCTGGGTCATACCGTTCTGCTCAACAAAATTCGCCATTTACAGGACTTAGGGCACCGCGCCCTATTCCTGATTGGTGATTTTACCGGCATGATCGGTGATCCCAGCGGCAAGAATATGACGCGCCCCGTTCTTTCTCGCGAGCAGGTGGCCGAGAATGCCAAATCCTACCAGAATCAGGTCTTCCGCATACTCAGGCCCGAGCAGACCGAGGTGGTGTTCAATTCCAGTTGGATGGATACGCTCAATGCCGCCGATCTGATCAAACTGGCGGCGACACATACTGTTGCACGCATGCTGGAGCGTGACGATTTCGGCAAACGCTATCGAAGTAATAAGGCCATCGCTATTCACGAATTTTTGTATCCAT
Organism: Nitrosospira sp. Nsp1; assembly: GCF_900100985.1. Classification (NCBI taxonomy): domain Bacteria; kingdom Pseudomonadati; phylum Pseudomonadota; class Betaproteobacteria; order Nitrosomonadales; family Nitrosomonadaceae; genus Nitrosospira; species Nitrosospira sp. Nsp1. Next base: position 163,397 of record NZ_FMUF01000001.1, on the reverse strand, counting down.
TGATTCAGGGCTACGATTCAGTTGCGCTTGAGGCAGACATCGAACTGGGCGGCACTGATCAGAAATTCAATTTGCTGATGGGCCGGGAATTGCAGAAGCACTTCGGACAATTACCGCAGTGTATTATCACCATGCCGCTTCTCGAGGGGTTGGACGGCATCAACAAAATGTCCAAATCAGCCGGCAACTATATCGGCATTACCGAGAACCCCACCGATATGTTCGGCAAGCTCATGTCGATTTCTGACGAGCTGATGTGGCGATATATCGAGCTATTATCATTTGAGCCGGTCAGTGCTATTCGCCAGTGGCAGCAGGAAGTGAGAAGCGGCCGCAACCCGCGTAATATCAAAGTGATGTTTGCGCAAGAGCTCGTTGCGCGCTTTCACAGCAAACAAGACGCGGAATCGGCATTGGCCGACTTCGAGGCGCGGTTCACGCGCGGCGCGCTGCCGGATGACATGCCTCAGAAGTTGTTGTATACTGACGCTGAAGGGTTGCCGATAACACAGTTGCTCAAGCAAGCCGGACTAACCGCCAGTACCACAGAAGCGCTACGCCTGATCGAACAAGGTGGCGTAAGATTGAATGGCGAAAAAGTCAGCGACAAGACCATCAAGTTGAGTCGTGGTGAAAGCGCAATAGTGCAAGTAGGCAAGCGAAAATTCGCCAGGGTAACGATCTCCTCTTAGCAGAATAAAGAAGTTTGAAATAAACCCTTGACTCTGCTTTTAGTATCCGTATAATGCCGCCTTTCCCTGTGAAGCTTTAAGTTCGCTAAACAGACCGCTCTTTAAAAATTTACAGCCGATAGGTGTGGGCGCTTGAATCGGGACATCTGGTCATATTCGTCTTTCGAGGCGAATATGACTGGAAAATCAAGATTCAAAGTGCTCGCACAATGTAATAAGATTTCAGCCGATATTCTGGTTAATCCGGAATAAAAACTGGAATCATGAAATACGTCAAGCGAGAGTTTTACCAGTATTAAACTGAAGAGTTTGATCCTGGCTCAGATTGAACGCTGGCGGCATGCTTTACACATGCAAGTCGAACGGCAGCACGGGGGCAACCCTGGTGGCGAGTGGCGAACGGGTGAGTAATGCATCGGAACGTATCTTCAAGTGGGGGATAACGCACCGAAAGGTGTGCTAATACCGCATAATCTCTACGGAGAAAAGCAGGGGATCGCAAGACCTTGCGCTTTTGGAGCGGCCGATGTCTGATTAGCTAGTTGGTGAGGTAAAGGCTTACCAAGGCTTCGATCAGTAGCTGGTCTGAGAGGACGACCAGCCACACTGGGACTGAGACACGGCCCAGACTCCTACGGGAGGCAGCAGTGGGGAATTTTGGACAATGGGGGAAACCCTGATCCAGCCATGCCGCGTGAGTGAAGAAGGCCTTCGGGTTGTAAAGCTCTTTCAGCCGGAACGAAACGGTCACGGTTAATACCCGTGATCACTGACGGTACCGGAAGAAGAAGCACCGGCTAACTACGTGCCAGCAGCCGCGGTAATACGTAGGGTGCGAGCGTTAATCGGAATTACTGGGCGTAAAGCGTGCGCAGGCGGTTTTGTAAGTCAGATGTGAAATCCCCGGGCTCAACCTGGGAACTGCGTTTGAAACTACAAGGCTAGAGTGTAGCAGAGGGGGGTGGAATTCCACGTGTAGCAGTGAAATGCGTAGAGATGTGGAGGAACACCGATGGCGAAGGCAGCCCCCTGGGTTAACACTGACGCTCAGGCACGAAAGCGTGGGGAGCAAACAGGATTAGATACCCTGGTAGTCCACGCCCTAAACGATGTCAACTAGTTGTCGGGTCTTAACGGGCTTGGTAACGCAGCTAACGCGTGAAGTTGACCGCCTGGGGAGTACGGTCGCAAGATTAAAACTCAAAGGAATTGACGGGGACCCGCACAAGCGGTGGATTATGTGGATTAATTCGATGCAACGCGAAAAACCTTACCTACCCTTGACATGTACCGAAGTCCGCTGAGAGGTGGATGTGCCCGAAAGGGAACGGTAACACAGGTGCTGCATGGCTGTCGTCAGCTCGTGTCGTGAGATGTTGGGTTAAGTCCCGCAACGAGCGCAACCCTTGTCATTAATTGCCATCATTCAGTTGGGCACTTTAATGAGACTGCCGGTGACAAACCGGAGGAAGGTGGGGATGACGTCAAGTCCTCATGGCCCTTATGGGTAGGGCTTCACACGTAATACAATGGCGCGTACAGAGGGTTGCCAACCCGCGAGGGGGAGCTAATCTCAGAAAGCGCGTCGTAGTCCGGATCGGAGTCTGCAACTCGACTCCGTGAAGTCGGAATCGCTAGTAATCGCGGATCAGCATGTCGCGGTGAATACGTTCCCGGGTCTTGTACACACCGCCCGTCACACCATGGGAGTGGGTTCCACCAGAAGCAGGTAGTCTAACCGCAAGGAGGGCGCCTGCCACGGTGAGATTCATGACTGGGGTGAAGTCGTAACAAGGTAGCCGTAGGGGAACCTGCGGCTGGATCACCTCCTTTCTAGAGAAATTCCTGTTTCAAGCGCTCACAACCTATCGGTTGTCTAAAAAGCAAAGCTAGGGGGCTAAGGAGCCATAGGCTAAATACGACAAAAGCCCATCTCTTTGTTTCCAGGCTCTGTTCGGGGTCTGTAGCTCAGTTGGTTAGAGCACACGCTTGATAAGCGTGGGGTCGGTGGTTCAAATCCACCCAGACCCACCAACTAACGGGGGTGTAGCTCAGTTGGGAGAGCACCTGCTTTGCAAGCAGGGGGTCATCGGTTCGATCCCGTTCACCTCCACCAATTCGGAAATCGGAATTCGCATGAATTCAGTTAGAAAGTAGAAGTAAACGATAACGTTTACTTCTGGTTTTTACCAGCGGCTGTACTTCGGGAATAGAATAGAAAGTATCCGGGTATTTATATTATCACTCCCTGATTCTTTATAAAACTGTTTCTCGACGTTCTTTAAAAATTTGGAAGAAGTAAAGTATTTCATATTCAATGAATACGTGCGTCCTTAATTGGATCATGTGCTCAGGGGATGTGAAATAATGGGTTAGATTGTATCGACTCATCGCGTTTTTAGTCGGACGCGATGTGAGCAAACAACTATAACCAGAAGGTTTGGAAGATAAAACGAAGATTCCGGGTTTCAGGCCGGCTTCCGATTGCTTCCGAAGCCCTTAAGGTTATAGGATCAAGCGAATAAGTGCATGTGGTGGATGCCTTGGCGATTACAGGCGATGAAGGGCGTGGTAGCCTGCGAAAAGCTCCGGGGAGCTGGCAAACAAGCATTGATCCGGAGATGTCCGAATGGGGAAACCCGGCCCGCAAGGGTCAACGTTGGCTGAATATATAGGCCAATCGTGGCGAACCTGGCGAACTGAAACATCTAAGTAGCCAGAGGAACAGAAATCAACCGAGATTCCCAGAGTAGTGGCGAGCGAAATGGGAGAAGCCTCCAATCTTTAGCATTTGAACTAGCCGAACCGTCTGGAAAGTCGGGCCATAGTGGGTGATAGCCCCGTAGGCGAAAGTTTAAATGTGGAACTAGGATTGGGACAAGTAGGGCGGGACACGAGAAATCCTGTCTGAATATGGGGGGACCATCCTCCAAGGCTAAATACTCGTAATCGACCGATAGTGAACCAGTACCGTGAGGGAAAGGCGAAAAGAACCCCGGGAGGGGAGTGAAATAGATCCTGAAACCGCATGCATACAAACAGTGGGAGCGGACTTGTTCCGTGACTGCGTACCTTTTGTATAATGGGTCAGCGACTTACATTCAGTAGCGAGCTTAACCGAATAGGGGAGGCATAGCGAAAGCGAGTCTTAATAGGGCGATTAGTTGCTGGGTGTAGACCCGAAACCAGATGATCTACTCATGGCCAGGATGAAGCGGGGGTAACACCTCGTGGAGGTCCGAACCCACTAATGTTGAAAAATTAGGGGATGAGCTGTGGGTAGGGGTGAAAGGCTAAACAAATCTGGAAATAGCTGGTTCTCTCCGAAAACTATTTAGGTAGTGCCTCACGTATCACCTTCGGGGGTAGAGCACTGTTATGGCTAGGGGGCCGTTTAGGCCTACCAAACCATGGCAAACTCCGAATACCGAAGAGTGCGAGCGTGGGAGTCAGACATCGGGTGCTAACGTCCGGTGTCGAAAGGGAAACAACCCAGACCCTCAGCTAAGGTCCCAAAGACACAGTTAAGTGGTAAACGAAGTGGGAAGGCTAAAACAGTCAGGAGGTTGGCTTAGAAGCAGCCATCCTTTAAAGAAAGCGTAATAGCTCACTGATCGAGTCGTCCTGCGCGGAAGATGTAACGGGGCTCAAACTGTGCACCGAAGCTAGGGATTTACACGTAAGTGTAGATGGTAGGAGAGCGTTCCGTAGGCCTGCGAAGGTGGCTTGAGAAGGCTGCTGGAGGTATCGGAAGTGCGAATGCTGACATGAGTAGCGATAAAGGGAGTGAAAAGCTCCCTCGCCGTAAGCCCAAGGTTTCCTGCGCAACGTTCATCGGCGCAGGGTGAGTCGGCCCCTAAGGTGAGGCAGAAATGCGTAGCTGATGGGAAACTGTTTAATATTCCAGTACCTTTATTCAATGCGATGTGGGGACGGAGAAGGTTAGCTCGGCCGGGTGTTGGACGTCCCGGTTGAAGCGTGTAGACGTGCCGCCCAGGCAAATCCGGGCGGCTTAGTTGAGGCGTGATAACGAAACGCCCTTCGGGGCGCCAAGTGAGTGATACCCTGCTTCCAGGAAAAGCCACTAAGCTTCAGTTGAATGAAGACCGTACCGAAAACCGACACAGGTGGGCGGGATGAAAATTCCAAGGCGCTTGAGAGAACTCAGGAGAAGGAACTCGGCAAATTGACACCGTAACTTCGGGATAAGGTGTGCCCCCGGTACGTGTAGCGCCTCGCGCGTGAAGCGGAAGGGGGTTGCAAAGAAATGGTGGCTGCGACTGTTTAATAAAAACACAGCACTCTGCAAACACGAAAGTGGACGTATAGAGTGTGACGCCTGCCCGGTGCCGGAAGGTTAATTGATGGGGTGCAAGCCCTTGATCGAAGCCCCGGTAAACGGCGGCCGTAACTATAACGGTCCTAAGGTAGCGAAATTCCTTGTCGGGTAAGTTCCGACCTGCACGAATGGCGTAACGATGGCCACACTGTCTCCTCCTGAGACTCAGCGAAGTTGAAATGTTTGTGAAGATGCAATCTCCCCGCGGCTAGACGGAAAGACCCCGTGCACCTTTACTGTAGCTTTACATTGGACTTTGACAATATCTGTGTAGGATAGGTGGGAGGCGTTGAAGTGGGCTCGCTAGAGTTCATGGAGCCGACGTTGAAATACCACCCTGGTATTGTTGAGGTTCTAACCTAGGTCCATTATCTGGATCGGGGACCGTGTATGGTAGGCAGTTTGACTGGGGCGGTCTCCTCCCAAAGTGTAACGGAGGAGTACGAAGGTACGCTAGGTACGGTCGGAAATCGTGCTGATAGTGCAATGGCAAAAGCGTGCTTGACTGCGAGACTGACAAGTCGAGCAGATGCGAAAGCAGGTCATAGTGATCCGGTGGTTCTGTATGGAAGGGCCATCGCTCAACGGATAAAAGGTACGCCGGGGATAACAGGCTGATTCCTCCCAAGAGTTCATATCGACGGGGGAGTTTGGCACCTCGATGTCGGCTCATCACATCCTGGGGCTGTAGCCGGTCCCAAGGGTATGGCTGTTCGCCATTTAAAGTGGTACGTGAGCTGGGTTTAAAACGTCGTGAGACAGTTTGGTCCCTATCTGCCGTGGGCGTTGGAAGTTTGAGGGGACCTGCTCCTAGTACGAGAGGACCGGAGTGGACGCACCTCTGGTGTACCGGTTATGACGCCAGTCGTATCGCCGGGTAGCTAAGTGCGGAAGAGATAACCGCTGAAAGCATCTAAGCGGGAAACTCGCCTCAAGATAAGACTTCCCGGGGGTAAAACCCCCCTAAAGGTTCGTCGAAGACCACGACGTTGATAGGTCGGGTGTGGAAGCGCAGTAATGTGTTAAGCTAACCGATACTAATTGACCGTGAGGCTTGATCCTATAACCTTAAGCAAGGCATGGAATGTGAAGAATAGAGGTTTAATTCATACATATATTCATGTCCGGTAAGTTGTTTGCAGAGATACAAAATAATCCAGATTTACTTCTTCCAGATCATTGGCTTGCGATAGACGCCCAGGACTTCTAGTCATTGGCTTCCGTCGTTTGCCATTAAAGTTACGCTTGGCGGTCATAGCGCTTTGGACCCACCCCTTCCCATCTCGAACAGGGTCGTGAAACGAAGTCGCGCCGATGATAGTGTGTTTTCACATGCGAAAGTAGGTCACTGCCAGGCACCTTATAAAAAGCCCCGTTCCATGAACGGGGCTTTTTTTTTGTGCCCAGGATGGGCGCACACTTGCGTTTACAATTAACCCGGATATTTCATAAATTCGCGTGATGATAGCGCAGAACATTGTTTTTTAAGGAGAATCTGTAGAAGGATGGCATAGTTACTCATACGTCGGACTGAACGAAATTTTCATACGAAACAAAAGATGAGTGAGGTCGCGCGTCAAGTTATGAAACATCCAGGTTAAGGCGAAGTGGCGTAAATGCAGCTGCTATTCTGCTACTTTGTTTAAGGTTTCAAGCCGGGATCGTATATCATGGACATCGGGATTATGGTGAGTAAAATGGCCACGGCTGAACAAATCAAAGCATTACTGAGGAGCCACGCTGATCGCGACGATCAGCGTTTCTACTCTGCTGCTTTGCAGATGGCTGCTCAGGAGGCACGGCAAGGGCATCATAAGCTAGCCGCGGATATCAAGACAATGGTCGAGAAATTCCAAAAAACTGCGAGCTTGAGTCTCGCCACGCCTAAGCCAACTCCGCTATTGCAGCAGCCCAAAGGCGATTTGAGGGGGTTGCTGGAGCTGACTCACTCGCCAGTTCGAAGCAATGAACTCGTTCTGACTGGTGAAGTGCAAGAGCGTCTTGACCAAGTTCTTTTGGAGCAGCGGCAAAAGGACAAGCTTGCGCAGTTCGGCCTTTTTCCCCGGCGAAAGCTGCTCTTTACTGGTTCTCCGGGCACCGGGAAGACCATGTCTGCCTCGGTACTGGCCGCAGAGCTCAAGCTACCGCTTTACACCATTGTCCTAGATAACCTGATTACCCGATTCATGGGCGAGACAGCCGCGAAGCTTCGTTTGGTATTCGATCACATCAAGCAGACTCGTGCCGTCTATCTGTTCGACGAGTTCGATGCCATCGGTACTCAGCGTGGTGCTCAGAACGACGTTGGTGAGATTCGAAGAGTACTGAATTCCTTCCTGTTGTTCGTCGAGCAGGATGACTCCGAGAGCATTATTGTTGCTGCCACCAATCACCCGGAACTTCTCGACAAAGCGCTTTATCGCCGTTTTGACGACATTGTTCGTTTCGAGAAACCTGGCAAGGAACAGGTCAGAAAGTTGGTCGAAAACCGTTTGGCACTGTTCGATATTGGTTCTCTGGCGTGGGACGAGATTACAGCTGCCACAGAAGGACTGAGCGCGGCAGAATTGACTCGCGCTTCCGAGGACGCAGCCAAGGATGCCGTTCTTCACCAAGAGAGCAGGGTCACTACGTCGCTCATTATCAGGGCGATTGAGCGGCGTCATGCTGGCAAAAAATAAGGGGACTCAATGCCGGAGTGGAAGCGACACATCTTGGTTGCTGGGTTTGTTACAAACGAAGACTTTCGATCCAGAAGGACAGGTCGAAACCCCATCATTCCTCCACAGGATCGCTTTGCGCACGGACAGTACTTATTGTCCCGCTATACTGATCTGGTAGGTAAATTCGAAGCGCAGCGGACGCAAATTGAAAACCCGATAACAGAGGACGTTGGGATCTATATCGAGATCGTAAGTGCACCGGGTTGCGAACTTCCATTGGATAGCCTGGATACGAGTCGCGATTTCAAGCTCCGCTCATGCCGCAAAGAAGACGATTATGAAGTCGCGTTGATTTTCATACCAGAATCCAGACGAGATATTTTTCAGAGAAAGTTGGAGCAGTACCTCGACCCGGAAAAAGATGGGAAGGGTGGACCACGAAACCACAACCTTGTCGACAGCGTCGCCGAGATCAAGCTGGCTGACTTGCGGTCATTTTGGACTGATGATCCGGTAGAATTCCCCGGTGATCCCGACCAGGTCGTATGGTGGGAGCTGTGGCTGAAGAAGCGGGGCTCAAAAGAGAATCCTCTCGAAATAGCTCAGCAGCTTGCGGAGCGCATAGGTGGGCGCTTGGGGAATACGTCACTAAGCTTCTTCGATAGCATCGTCGTTCTTGTTCGGGCAGCTGCGCGTCAACTCGAACGGGCGCCGGAATTGATTGCGTCTCTCGAAGAATTGCGCCGAGCCAAGGAAACGCCGAACGTCCTAATCGGATCCTCGCCGAAAGAACAGCAGCAGTGGGCAGATGATTTGCTGCATCGAATGCAGGTTGATGATGCAGCATCAACTGCAGTGGCAATCCTTGATACCGGCGTCAATTATCGCCACCCCTTGCTTGCGAGCGTCTGCGACGCAGACCATGCGGAGCGTTGGAGTCCTGGCTGGCCTCACTTCGATGATTTCAATCCCGCGAATCCGAGTGCGCCATACAGTGATCACGGTTCCAGACAGGCTGGGCTTGCCGCTTTTGGCGATCTGCACGCAGCTCTGATTAGCGGCGAACCCGTCGTCCTGAAACATCGCATCGAGTCGGGGCGCATTCTGCCGCCGACAGGCGAAAATGACCCAGAGCTGTATGGCGCCATTACGGTTGGCACAGCAGCCAAGCTCGAGGTCGAGCGGCCAGAGTGGCGCCGTGTGTACTCTCTCGCCGTAACAGCCGACCCCGAGCGCATGGGCGGACAGCCTTCATCTTGGTCGGCAGAGATTGATCAGTTTGCCTCAGGAATGGAAGATGGAAAACAAAGGCTTTTCGTTATTTCTGCAGGCAACAACCGTGACCTGTCGCCACATGTCGATCACTGGGAACAACTGCACCTTGCCGAGATCGAAGATCCGGCCCAGTCCTGGAATGCCCTGACTATAGGGGCGTATACCGAAAAAACTACAAACGACGACCCAACTTTTGATGGATGGTCGCCGTTCGCGCGTACGGGTGATGTTGCACCTGCGTCGCGGTCTTCAGTGAACTGGCGTTGGCGCAAGCACGCCCCTTACAAACCTGACCTTGTCGCAGAAGGCGGGAATCGACTGCTGTCGCCTGATCGAACCGAGGTTTCTAGCGAGGATGTTGTGTCTTTGCTGACTACGTCGGGTAGAACAACGGGGCAACTGTTCGAAGTCTCGGCGGACACCAGTGCTGCTTGCGCCCTAGTATCCGGCCACGCGGCAATGCTCATGTCTGAGTATCCGGAATACTGGCCGGAAACAGTTCGTGGATTACTGGTGCACTCTGCTGAGTGGACAGAGCTTATGTGGCAGCGATTTGGTCTCCTTCTGAGCCAACACAGCAGCAGGGTTGCCAAGCAAACGATGCTTAGAAGCGTCGGTTACGGCGTTCCCAATCTGGAGCGGGCTCTCTATAGCGCGAATCACGCCCTGACGCTCATCGCTCAAGACCATCTGCAACCATTCGCCAAGGATGCTGATGCAAGTGAATCCACCGACCCCAAACTGAACGAAATGCAGCTCTATCAGTTGCCGTGGCCAAACGAGGCGTTGCGGCAGCTTCCCCCGGAAACGGAGGTAAGGCTTCGCGTCACCTTGTCGTACTTCATCGAGCCAAACCCGGGACGCCGTGGGTATCGACAACGTTTCAGTTATCAGTCGCACGGACTGCGGTTCGAGGTCATACGGCCCGGGCAATCGCTGGAGAACTTTCGAGCCTTTATCAATGGACTGGCGAATGTGGGAGGTTACGAAGGTCCTGAGGGCGATGCTGACGGCTGGCACCTGGGCCCACAGCTGCGTACGCGCGGCTCTCTGCATGCGGACGTTTGGACGGGTTCGGCAGCGGCACTTGCGGATATGCACACCATCGCTGTGTTTCCGGTCGGCGGTTGGTGGAAGTACCGCACTGCTCAGGATCGTTGGCAAAACAGTGTCCGATACAGCCTTATCGTGAGTATCGATGTGCCGGACGAAACCGTCGATATCTACTCTGTCGTAGAGAACCTCATCGAAACCCACGTGGAGGTTGAGGTGTGATCGGTGCAATCCCGCCAGTTCTTTTCCGAAGGCTGCATGCATCGTGCCTGTATAGTGCCGATCAAACCCAGCGGCCTCCTTCGGGGCATTGATGAATTCGTTTATCTTTTTACCCAGGGCTTCAATGCCCTAGATCCGCTCATCCTTGATGGCGGTGTCGGGCATACGATTTGCCTTTTAGGGACCACACGTACCACCAGCGCAAAAGTGCCAGACAATCAATGTATCTGCACCGGAAAGAGATTGAAACGGGAAGGTTTGATGAAAACCTGATCGCCTTGGGTCAGTTGCAGTTCGCGAAAGCGCTCCCTGCAGATTTTGACCTCGATCAATTCCTTGTCATCGCTGTCATCGCGCATCAGCTCAAGGCGGACTACCGGCCAACCGAGATAATGTGCGAGATGCGCAGCAATAGCGCCCTCGCCACGCACTATGCGGTGAACATGAATGTCATGAGGGCGCACATAGGCCACGGCTAAAAGCTCCTCGGCTTCGGTATGCTCTGGCGCTTCGGCTTCGATTCGTCTATCTAGGCCCCGTCTGCGACGCATCGCAAGTCAACCGGTATGCTGTGCTGAAGTAAGAATAGCTCCCATATGATACTGTACGATGTGCCTATTCCCCCTAACCCCAATCGAGATAACCCGACGATCCTCGGGTTCTAGTCCGGATTTTGGGAACAAATGGTGAGAAAACCGTCATGAAATCGCTGCGATTTTTATCCGTCTTAGTGCTGACGTTGACCGTCTGCTGCACCGCGGAGCAGCTGGGCGCGCAGCCGGGCAATAAACCGTATAGGGCAGTAATGGGCAGCGATGGCGTGCAAGAGGTGAACATCCTGGCGGGCAATTATTTTTTCAGGCCCAGCCATATCATCGTCAAAGTCAACGTGCCCGTAAGGTTTGTGGTTCGCGTGGAGCGAGGGATCGTTCCTCACGGCTTGGTGCTCAAGGCGCCCGAAGCTAATATCTCGATCGATAAAGACCTGAGTCGGGAGTCTCAAACATTCACCTTCACCGCAAGCGGGTCCGGCAGGTATGCTTTCTATTGCCCAAAGAAGCTGCTCCTTTTCAAGAGCCACAGGGAACATGGGATGGAAGGTATTCTGGAAGTCGTTGAGTAGCTGGTATCGGTCTCAATGTATCTTCGCCGGGAACAGATCGAAGCGTGAAGGTTTGATGAAAACCCGATCGCCCCGCGTCAATTGTAATTCGCGAAAACGCTCCTTGCTGATTTCGACCTGGATCAGTTCCTTGCTATTGTCGCCATCGCCGTCGCGGATCAGCTCAAGGCGCACGATGGGGCCCACCGAAAGAATGTGAGATACGTGTGCCGCGAGTGCGCCGCTACCGTTAACCACCCGATCCACATGGATATCGTGAGGACGCACGTAAGCTACCGCTGCGAGTTCCTCCGCCTCGATGTGTTCGGGCGCGTCGACCTCGATACCGTCTATCCACGCCCGCCCCTTGTGTAACCGACCGTGGAACAGATTCACCTTGCCCAGGAATTCATACACGAATGGACTTGCCGGCTGCTCATACACCTCGTCCGGCGTGCCGATCTGCTCGATATGGCCCTCATTCATGACCACTACCCGGTCAGCCACTTCCAGCGCTTCCTCCTGATCATGGGTAACGAACACGCTGGTGATATGCATTTCGTCGTGCAGCCTTCGCAACCAGGCGCGGAGTTCTTTCCGTACCTTGGCGTCGAGCGCTCCAAAAGGCTCATCCAATAATAATACCTTGGGTTCTACCGCCAGCGCCCGCGCAAGAGCGACGCGCTGGCGCTGGCCCCCCGAAAGCTGGTGCGGGTGGCGGTCGGCCAGCCAGTCGAGTTGTACCAGCTTCAGCAAATCATGCACCCGGTCGCTGATCTCCGTATTGGTCGGGCGGGCGTTTTTAGCACGTACGCGCAAGCCGAATGCGACATTCTCGAAGATGGTCATATTCCGGAACAGCGCATAGTGCTGAAATACGAAACCTACCTGGCGGTCGCGCACATGCTGTCCGGTTGCGTCTTCGCCCTGGAACAGCACATGGCCGGCATCTGCAGCCTCCAGCCCGGCAATGACACGCAGTAGTGTTGTCTTTCCGGAGCCCGACGGTCCGAGCAATGCAAGCAATTCACCCGTGCGAACCTCGAGGCTGACGTCTCGCAATGCGGCAAAATCTCCAAATTGCTTGGAAAGGTTACGTACTTCGATGCTCATTGGCATTCTCCATCTGCTGTTTGTTTCTGGATTCGACGAACGTCTTCAGCGCGAGCGTCACCAATGCAAGCAACGCCAGCAGTGACGCTACCGCAAAGGCTGCCGCGAAGTTGTATTCGTTGTAGAGGATCTCGACGTGAAGCGGCAGGGTATTGGTACTGCCGCGAATGTGGCCCGATACCACGGATACCGCGCCGAATTCGCCCATTGCGCGGGCATTGCAGAGGATGGTGCCATACAGCAGGCCCCACTTGATGTTCGGGAGCGTGACGCGGAAGAATATCTGCCAGCCGTTGGCGCCCAATACAACCGCCGCCTCCTCCTCTTCGGTACCCTGTGCCTGCATCAATGGGATCAGCTCACGGGCGATAAAGGGGACAGTCACGAAGATAGTGGCGAGGACGATGCCGGGTATCGCAAAAATAATCCTGATGTCGTTTTCCGCCAGCCATGGTCCCAGCCATCCCTGCAGGCCGAAGATAAGCACATAGATCAGTCCCGCCACCACTGGCGAAACCGAGAAGGGCAAATCGATAAGCGTTATCAGCAGGCTCTTGCCGCGGAACTCGAACTTGGCAATAGCCCAGGCGGCTGCTATGCCGAATATCAGGTTGAGCGGCACCGCGATCGCGGCCGCAGTCAGGGTCAGTTTGATCGCCGCTACTGCGTCAGGTTCCGTGATGGCGGCCACGTAGACATCTACGCCTTTTTTCAGGGCCTCGTAGAAGACCAGGATCAAGGGTATGAAGAGGAACAGCGCCAGGAATGCGAGCGCCAGCCCAATCAAAATCCAGCGCACCCAGCCAGGCTCGTCGGTGACCACCCGACGCTTGCCGGCAGGTATTGGAAGAGCAGTTGCACTCATCGGCGCATCCTCATATGGCGGCGCTCCGGCGTCGGCTCCACCATTGCAGCAGATTGATGATCAACAGCATCACAAACGAAATGACGAGCATGACTACCGCCAATGCCGTGGCGCCCGCGTAATCGTATTGCTCAAGCTTGGTAACGATCAGGAGAGGCGTGATCTCGGATATCATCGGCATATTGCCGGCAATAAAAATTACCGAACCGTATTCACCGATGGCGCGGGCGAAGGCGAGCGCAAAGCCGGTTGTCAGGGCAGGAAAAATCGTGGGAAAAATGACTTTCACGAAAGTTTGCAGCCGGGATGCACCCAGCGTAGCGGCCGCTTCCTCCAATTCCCATTCGATGTCTTCGAGTACCGGCTGTACCGTTCTTACGACGAAAGGCAAGCCGATAAAAGTCAGTGCGATGAAAATACCAATTGGCGTAAAAGCGATCTTGATCCCGAGCGGTTCGAAATATTGGCCGATCCAGCCATTTCCCGAATAGAGTGCAGTCAGCACAATGCCCGCCACCGCCGTCGGCAACGCAAACGGAAGGTCTACCAACGCATCCACCAGTTTCTTGCCCGGAAAGCGATAGCGTACCAGTATCCACGCCACCAGAAGACCGAATACCGCATTGACCAGCGCCGCTGCAAATGACGCACCGAACGTCAATCGGTACGATGCCATTACCCGCGGAGTCGTCACCATGGCCCAGAATTCCGGCCATGTGAGCGCAGACGTACGGATGAATGCAGCCGACAGGGGGATAAGCACGATCAGGCTCAGATAAACCAGGGTAAATCCAAGCGCCAGGTTGAACCCCGGCAGAACGCTATGTCGTTTGAATGTACTCAACCTTGCACTCCGGTCAGCTGAAATTTATATCTGGATTTATCGATCGGCCGCCTGCGGGTTGATGCACATTCCCGGCGCCGCCCGGCCCATCCACTTCGACCGTGCGGGCCGGTTCCCCAAGGAAACGACCTTGCAATAGATCTGCACCTGAGCGAACCGCGGCAATCACCTGCTGCCTGGTTTCGATACCTCTTGCCAGGATGACGGCCCCCAGGCGATGGGCCGTGTCCAGCAGCGTATCTATTCCATCATGTTGCAGCAGGGAGGAAGCATCCAGCCTTACGACGTCCGGGTACAGGTTCCCCAGTTCCGCCATGTCGCCGTCATTTGGGCCGCTGTGATTCACTGCAATGCGATAACCACGCGATCGATAGTTTCCGATTACGTGCCTGAGCAACCTCAAGTCGCGATTCACTTCGCTCGGAATCCCGATCACCACTCGCGAGGTTGTGATTCCGATGAGATTCAGTATGTTCTCAAACGCCAGTCCGTGATCGTCCTTGACGCTCTCCAGAAGGCGGGGCTGCACGCTGACGAAAAGACTGCCTTGTCCGGAGGCAACCTTGAAATAATTGATCGCATGCAGCGTACGGCAGAGGCGATCCACGCTGACCAGTAAAGCATCCTCGGAAGCCAGGGCGAAGACTCTCCAGGGCGACAACACAGCATCGCGATCCGGCTTGGACCGGATGTAAGCGGAATGCCCCGCCACACGGCGCTCACTTGCATCGAATACCGGCTGAAAGACGCTGGATAGTTGATTGTTTAAAAAATAGCCAACTATCCAGCCATCTTCCGCACGCTGTAAAAGATGATCAGTAACTGCCTGGATTTGCCCGAATTCATATTGTTTGTTTCTCGTTTCCATATTCATGTGCCTCTCCTTCAGGCATGAATCCGGTCCAACCCGGTAAAGTTACCTGGATGCCAGCGTATCAACCCGTTCAGGAATCCCGACCCGATTGGATAGCCGCCGCGACAGGGACCCTCCGCTAATTCGAGCCTCTCCAGCTTTTGGCGCAGGTCATGCGTCGAGCTGCGGCAGAACACCAGCGGTATGTCTCTTCTATACGCTTGCTGCTTCAAAGCGTTCGACACGCCATGGCTGACATAATCGTGCAGTATCACCACCAGCCTGGCACTAACGGGAATCGCGCGTCGGGTAACTCTCGGCTGCCGGCCATCCCAGTGTTCGACACGCCTCAAGCCGTGCGCGAGGAGTTCCCGCCTTAACGTTTCGATGTAGTCTCCGCCGATGATCAATGCTGTCATGTCAGCACCCGATATATGATTTACTTCCGCAAGCCGAAGTTTTCATTGTTGATAAATCTGATCGAACGTGCCCCCATCGGCAAAATGCAGCTTATGCGCGTTTTTCCAGCCACCAAACGCGTCATCGATCTTGAACAGCTTGATGGCAGGGAATCGATCTGCATATTTCGCCGCAACCTTCGAATCGGTGGGCCGGTAAAAGTTTTTTGCGGCGATTTCCTGGCCTTGTTCGGAATAGAGATATTTGAGATAAGCTTCCGCGATATCGCGCGTGCCTTTCCTGTCGACGACCTTGTCTATCACCGTGACCGGCGGCTCCGCCAGGATGCTGATCGAGGGCGCGATAATCTCGAATTTACCGACACCAAGCTCCTTGATGGCCAGAAAGGCTTCGTTTTCCCACGAGATGAAGACATCGCCGATGCCGCGCTCCACGAAAGTCGTGGTAGAACCGCGTGCACCGGAATCCAGCACAGGAACATTCCTGTAAATCCTGGCCACAAACTCCTTTGCCTTGGCGTCGTTACCATAACTCCGCTTTCCATACTCCCAGGCCGCCAGATAATTCCAGCGCGCGCCCCCCGAAGTTTTGGGGTTGGGGGTAATTACAGAAATACCGGGCCTGGCCAGGTCGTTCCAGTCCTTGATATTCTTGGGATTGCCTTTGCGCACCAGCAGCACGATGGTCGATGTGTAGGGTGTGCTGTTATGTGGCAAACGCTTCTGCCAGTCTCCTGGAATCAGCTTCGCCTTCTCTGCAATTTCGTTGATATCATTGGCCAGCGCCAGTGTCACCACATCGGCATCAAGACCATCGATGACGGACCGTGCCTGCTTGCCGGAGCCGCCGTGAGACTGTTTGATGGCGACCTTTTCCCCGGTTTTTGTCTCCCAGTGCTTCACGAATGCCGCGTTGAATTCCTGATAAAGCTCACGCGTTGGATCATAGGAAACATTCAACAGCGTTCTGTCCGCCGACGCGCTCCCGCCAGCCAGGAGGCCTCCAATCAGCAGACCCGTTGTCAGCCATGGTTTGAGTTTCATAAATTCCTCTAATGAGTTAGTGGGGAATAAGTCAAGAATCGGGTTGAAAAGCTTAAAAAGCGCTGACTACCACTTCAACATAAAAAAAGTCGGAACTACCGGGACCTTTGCCAAGGGCCGCTATCTGCCTGTTACGCGTGAACTCGCCGCTTGTAAAGTGTGAGTAACCCACAGTTGTGCTGATATGTTTCGCAATCTTGTAACGTGCACGGACATCAAAGGAGTGGCCAATGAAATCACCGCTTTTTCCGGTAATATCCCGATTAAAACCGGGGTTGGGACGCGCGCTCGTATTGCCATCAAGGAGATTGTTAAAGCGATCCGTACTGCTGGCAAGCCAGAACCAACTGTAACCGCCGTCTATACGCAAGTCCGCTGTCGGCTGAAACTCAAGCTTGACTTTGGGCGCCTTGATGTTTTCGAAAACGATGTAATCGTCCGCCGACCAGGGCCGCGCAAAACCAAAGAACCGCTCAAAGCGATTGTTTACACCATCATTGGGATGCCGATCGCCGCTTGCATAGCCATAAAACGCGCTGATACGGGGTTTCCAACTGTACTCGAGGTTATATCCCACCTCAGTGATATAAGCATGCGCCTCATGTTCTTCCGTGCCATTCCGCCCGAACTGATAGATCAGGTTGAAATCGAAGTCCAGACCGGTATTCCCTATTTTGCCGTAACCTCTCACGGCAGGCGCGTGAATATGCCGGTCGATCTGCCCTGTCTTGCTGCCATCCTGCATGAGGCCCATGTAATACGGCTGGAGTGTGATAATGTCAGACCACTTCCGCCAATGGCCGATTGCACCATAGAACCACTGATTCTCGATGCGCTCGTCAAACTCGGTCAGCAGGCGCTTGACAGGTTGGTAAGCCCATAAATCAACTTCCCAGTCGTTTGCTTCCTGGCCCAGATTGAGTCGAAAACCCTCGAACGTGTTCGTGGTATTACGCCATTCGTTCCGGCCGATCAGACGCCGATCCAATGCCTCATATGCCATGCGGCCAACGCGAAACCTGATGGGGCGCTGTTGTTTCCGGTCGTCTTCACCCAATGCGCTTTTGAAGTAGAGCTCGCCATATGCCTGAATCAGTTCATAGTCGTTGAAATCACGGTCGTCATGCGGAAAATTGCCGTTGTAGCGGCGCGAATCCTGAAACTCGACAGCGCCCCGAAATGGATCCAGAATTTCCCTTATCCCGACATATGCGCGCGAGCGCAGCAGAAAAGGCTGGTCGAGTCTCATGTCGGTGCGCCGAATATCGTTACTGCGAAATTCGTAACGCGTCCGGTGATCCAGGCCGATATCCAGCCAGTAGATATCCTTGAATGCTTCAATACCGGTTTTGCTGAGAGTCTGCACGTATCGAGGCGGATCGGATTCCGGTTGGGTGGAATAGCTGCTGGAAGGCTTGAAGTAGCTTGTCGATTTCTTTTCCACTTTCGGTGCGGATGATTTTTTCGCATCCGCTTTATTAATAGTTTCAGTAAGTTGCGACTCTAAAGTTTTGCCTTCATCTTTCCGGCTAATTCGGTCGTCTTCTTTACTCATTCCCGGTGCCTCGAATTTCCCGGTATTCACATCCGCATGAATCACGCCAATCGGCAATATTGAAATTGCAGATACAAGCATGATTCGCCAATAAAGTTTCATTCTTCTCTCCTGAATCGGCCTTCCGGTATCCCGGTCAGGGACCAGTTTGGTTTTGTCGTTTATCGCCTCCAATCGCTTGGTCGGCAGTTTTTTTGCTTGCAGCACCCTGGTTTTTATCGGTAGATACAGTGACTCAGGTTATGGGAATTGCACTACCGCGGCCAAACCGGCCTTTCCGCGCATTAACGTATCTTGGCGCACCCTTGACGCGCCCTAACGCGCTTAGCTTATGCGAGTTTTTTCGCGACACTCGATCTGCACCACTTTGCCGCCATGAATGATTATCTCTACCGAGCCATATTCGATATCAGCGATCGCCAACAGAATTCGCTGTTTGATATCCATGGGTATCTGTTTGCCGGCCTTTTCAGATCCCGCCTGTTTTTCTTTCAAACCCGTAATTTCCCCTATCGCTACCATTCGTTTTCCCCGAGTGAGGCATGCGGACACGAACGAAAGTTACCAGTCGCGACTTATAATTGAAACCAATAACATTTCACTTGGTTATCTTTTTTTTTCATATTGAAAAATCCTCATGAAGATCTTTCCGAAATCGAGATATTCCAGGAGCAGCAATCCATTTTTCAGGCTCCCGTCAGTGAAGGGCTCGGTCTGGCAAACTTTCTTGATCCATGAGCGTTGCGGTCGTCTGCTCCGGGACCGCGCTGTCCAAATTGAGCTTAATCTGGGAAAATGCCTGAAGATTAGTTAATAATGCTTGGTCTTCGGGCGCTATGGCGGGTTTTTCGGATCAGTGCAGGGATGAGGTTGGTGATGGGAATGATGTCCAGAAAAGAACAACACAATGTCAATAAACTGCATAAGCGGTTGAGGCGCCTTGTCGGCACGGCCATTGCGGATTTCAACATGATCGAGAATGGGGACCGCGTGATGGTGTGTCTTTCGGGCGGGAAGGATAGCTATGCCTTGCTCGATATCCTGCGTAATTTGCAGGCGCATGCGCCAATAGCATTCGAATTGATCGCGGTGAACCTGGACCAGAAACAGCCGGGATTCCCGGAGCACGTATTGCCGGGCTACCTCACCAGTATCGAAATGCCCTTTCAGATTGTCGAGCAGGATACCTACAGCGTGGTGAAACGCGTCATCGCGGAAGGTAAAACCACCTGCAGTCTCTGCTCACGCTTGCGCCGCGGTGTACTCTATCGTGTTGCCGGCGAACTGGGCGCGACCAAGATTGCGCTGGGGCACCACAGGGACGACATTCTCGAGACGCTGTTCCTCAACCTGTTCTATGGTGGCAAGCTGAAGACCATGCCGCCCAAGCTGGTGAGCGATGATGGCCGGCATATCGTGATCCGTCCATTGGCCTATTGTAAGGAGAAAGATCTGGCGGCTTATGCCGAGATAGAAGATTTTCCCATCATTCCTTGCAACCTGTGCGGAGCGCAAAAAAATCTTCAGCGCCAGGCGGTGAAGGAAATGCTGCAGCAATGGGATAAAAAATTTCCCGGCAGGCTGGAAACCATGTTCACTGCATTGCAGAATATCCAGCCTTCACATCTGGCGGATCCGGTGCTCTATGATTTTCATGGGCTCAAGACTGGAAACGGCCCTGTTGTGGACGGCGACAAGGCTTTCGACCCGGAAATATTCGAGACTGGCGTGGAAGAAATGTTGAGTCTGAGCGCTGAGTTGAATGAACCCAGATAATTCATTAGGACGCGAGATGATGGCGAGGCAGGTTGCGAGACAGTTTTGCTGGTTGAGAGAAGTCCATAGCTTGGTCTATGGACGCCGCGCAGGTAGCAAAAATGGCGGCGAAAATGGCCGCAAACTGACCGCCAGCACTCGTGTAGGCTCGCAGAGCCGCCTAATGAATTATCTGGGTTGAATAGGTATTTCGTTTGACCCCACCAAAAATACCCGGCCCATCAATGCAAAAGTCCTTCAGGATTATTTTACGCTACACCAGTTTCATTGTTTTGCTGGCGGTGGCGTTGCCTGGCTACTCCGCTGTGCCATTCACCAACAGCAAGAATGGCCTGCCTACGTTGGCGCCGCTACTTCATGACGTGACCCCGGCGGTCGTCAATATTTCCGTGCTGACGCCTTCGGCCATCGAAGACAATCCATTGTTTCGCGACCCATTTTTCCGCCGTTTTTTTGATCTCCCCGACCAGGCGGCGCGCCCCGAGCGTAGCGCCGGATCCGGCGTTATCGTGGACGCAGCAAACGGTTATGTCGTGACAAATTACCATGTGATAAAGAATGCCCGGCAGGTGATCGTCACGCTCAAGGATCGACGTCAGTTTCAGGCGAAGCTGGTGGGAACGGATCCGGGCACGGACATCGCCGTGCTGCAGATCGAGGCAAAGGATCTGCAGGCTTTACGCCTTGGCGATTCCGAGCGGCTCGACGTCGGAGACTTCGTGGTTGCGATCGGCAATCCATTTGGACTGGGGCAGACCGTGACCTCGGGTATCGTGAGCGCGCTGGGAAGAAGCGGGCTCGATATCGAGGGTTATGAGGATTTCATACAGACCGATGCCTCCATTAATCCGGGTAATTCCGGTGGCGCGCTGGTCGATCTCAAGGGGGAGCTGATCGGTATCAACACGGCGATCGTAGGCCCATCCGGCGCCAGCGTGGGCATCGGCCTCGCCATACCCAGCGTCATGGTCAAGGCCGTGCTCGATCAGATCGTGCGTTTTGGCGAAGTGCGCCGAGGCAGGCTGGGCGCGAGCGGCGAAGACATCAGCTACGACCTGGCTGCATCCCTCGGGCTGGGTTCCACCGAAGGGGCGATCATCAGCACGGTCGAACCCAACTCGACTGCGGAAAAGGCAGGCCTGAGGCTTCGTGACGTGGTAACGGCGGTCAATGGGCGGCCCGTGAGAAATTCCGTTGATTTGCGCAACAAGATAGGGATGACGCCTATCGGCGAAACGATAAATCTAAGGCTCTTGAGGGAAGGTAAGGTTATTAACGCAAAGGTCAAGATCGCGAAGCCGCTCGATGAATCCGGCACCGGGGCGGAAACAGTGCCTCAACTCGCGGGTGCAACGGTGGCGAATCTCAAAAGCGGGTCGTCACGCGGGAAGGTGGAAGGTGTGCTGGTGACCAAGGCAGACGCAAATAGCCCCGCCTGGCTGCATGGCCTGAGGCCTGGCGATATCATCGTCGGGGTCAACCGTAGAAAGGTCCGCACGGTACAGGAATTTCTGGCGGTGTTGCAAACGAGCAAAGATGTCATCGTTCTCAATCTGCTGCGTGGCGATTTCAGGCTGACCCTCATAATTCAGTAAAAGGGTGACCTGACAAGAGCGCCGAGGCGGTTGGAGCCGGCGCTGGCTGACGAGCAGCCTTTGCGTCTAATCTTTTACCCGGATGAATTCGTCAGACAATATTTGATGAAGCGTGCGAGAGCACATGGCGCATTGCAACGCGTGATCTGCAATTTTTATCTTGATGTAACATGCGTAACGTGGGGAATTTTGGATCGCGGTATAATTCCATGTTTTGTGGCAGGAAAGTCGAAATTTTATGCAGGAAAAATATCACCCACAGGAAATCGAAGCGGAAGCCCAGCGGCACTGGAACGATACCGCTGCGTTCAGAGCCGTAGAGATCCCCGAAAAGCAGAAATATTACTGCCTCTCCATGTTTCCCTATCCATCGGGCAAGCTGCACATGGGGCACGTACGCAATTATACGATTGGCGACGTACTGTCACGCTATCGTCGTATGCTCGGTTACAACGTTCTGCAACCCATGGGCTGGGATGCTTTCGGTTTACCTGCGGAAAATGCGGCGATGCAGAACAATGTGCCGCCGGCGAAGTGGACGCACGATAACATCGCTTACATGCGCAAGCAGCTGCAGAGTCTGGGGCTCGCCATCGACTGGAGCCGCGAGCTCGCAACCTGCAGTCCGGAGTACTACCGGTGGAATCAATGGCTGTTTCTGCGAATGCTGGAAAAAGGATTGGCTTACAGAACGACCGGCACGGTCAACTGGGACCCGGTCGATCAGACGGTGCTGGCCAATGAGCAGGTCATAGACGGACGGGGCTGGCGCACCGGCGCATTGGTGGAAAAGCGCGAAATCCCGATGTATTACATGAAGATTACCGCGTATGCCGATGAGCTGCTGGACACATTGGATACGCTTCCCGGTTGGCCTGAACGGGTAAAGACCATGCAGGCCAACTGGATCGGCAAGAGCTTCGGGGTCGACGTGACGTTTCCTGCCGATGCCGCATCCGGCACGCCCCAGGCGTTGAAGGTTTTCACCACGCGCGCGGATACGCTGCTGGGCGTTACGTACGTTGCCGTGGCAGCGGAGCATCCGGTTGCGTTATACGCGGCGGAAAACAGACCCGACCTCGCTGAGTTCATCGAGGTGTGCAAGCATGGCGGCACCATGGAGGCGGAACTCGCGACCCAGGAAAAGAAAGGGATGGACACAGGGCTGTTTGTCATCCATCCGCTGACGGGAGCAAGACTTCCGGTATGGATAGCCAATTACGTACTCATGGGTTACGGCGAAGGCGCGGTAATGGCGGTGCCAGCGCACGACGAACGTGATTTCGAGTTCGCGACTAAATACTCGCTACCGATCAAGCCGGTGATCAAACCGGTTGATTCCGATCTGGGCATGCCGCTTACGCAGGCGTACGCGGAGTACGGTCTTACGTTTGATTCAGGCGAATTTTCCGGTCTTGTATTTCAAGCGGCGGTGGACGCAATCGCGGCGGCGTTGAAACATAAGGGGTTGGGTGAAAAACGTGTGCACTACCGTCTCCGCGACTGGGGTATTTCACGCCAGCGCTACTGGGGCTGCCCTATTCCTCTTATTTATTGTGATGCATGTGGTGTGGTACCGGTGCCCGATGACCAGCTTCCCGTCGTGCTGCCGGACAACCTTGTGCCGGACGGGTCCGGCAATCCGTTAGCGAAGACCCCATCATTTTACGCATGCCAGTGTCCCCGCTGCGGCAAGCCGGCGCGGCGGGAAACAGACACCATGGATACTTTTGTCGATTCGTCGTGGTATTACATCCGCTACGCCTGTGCCGACCAGAACAAGAGCATGGTCGATGCGCGTGTGAATTACTGGCTGCCGGTGGACCAGTACATCGGCGGCATCGAACACGCCATCCTGCATCTTCTCTATTCTCGCTTCTGGAGCAAGGTCATGCACGATCTCGGGCTGGTTGCGTTCAACGAGCCATTCGCCAACCTGCTGACTCAAGGCATGGTTCTGAACGAGATCATGTTTCGAAAAATGGAAACCGGGCGTATCGTATATTTCAATCCGGCGGACGTGGATATTCAAACCGATGAGCAAGGCCGGCGTATTGGCGCATTGCTGCGTGCGGATGGTCAACCGGTGGAGTTGGGCGGAATCGGTACCATGTCGAAATCCAGGAATAACGGCGTCGACCCGCAAAAACTGGTGGAACAATATGGGGCCGATACCGCACGGCTGTTCATGATGTTCGCGAGCCCGCCCGAGCAGACCCTCGAGTGGGCAGATGCCGGGATAGATGGCGCATTCCGCTTTTTGAAGCGGTTATGGAAACAGGTATATGAACATATGCAGCAAGGGGGAGCGATTGACCGCCCGGCGCAAAATGGAGACCTCGGCCCGGAACTGCGGTCCTTGCGTTACCAATTGCATCAGACTATCGCCAAGGTTGGCGACGATCTGGGCAGGCGGCACACCTTCAATACCGCCATCGCAGCCGTGATGGAGTTAATGAACGCGCTTGGAAAGCTGCAGGATCCCAGCCCGGCTGCGCGCAGCTTGATGCAGGAAGCGATGGAAAGCATTGTATTGCTGTTATCGCCCATCATTCCCCACATCTGTCACGCCCTGTGGCGTGAACTTAAGCCGGGAACCGAACTCCTAGATCAGTCCTGGCCGCAAATCGATAGCACGGCGCTTGTCCAGGATGAGGTTGAACTGATAGTTCAGGTCAATGGCAAATTGCGCGGCAAGATACGCGTAGTCAGGGATACAGAGCCCGCGATTATTGAGCGTCTCGCGCTGGAAAGCGAGCCGGTGCGTAAATTCATCACTGGCGAAGTGAAGAAAATCGTGATCGTGCCGGGCAGGTTGGTGAACATCGTTGTTTGAATAAATTACCGAACAAGTTCGGTACAGGCGTAACGGCGCTTTGCGAAACCTGTTCAGAGCTTCCGGAAAACTGAATGTGAGGATTCCCGCATGAGAAAAATTCTGCTGATTGTATTCTGTTTTTTCCTGACTGCCTGTGGCTTTCAATTGCGTGGCCAGGCTAACCTGCCATTTGAAACACTCTATATAGCATTCCCTGCGGGGCATACTATCGGTACCGACCTCAGGCGCCTCATCAAGGGCGGCACGAATACCCGTATTGTTGAGAAGTCGAAAGATGCCCAGGCCATACTGGAAATTGTCAGTGTAACGAATAACAAACAAATCATGTCGGTATCGGGAGGCGGACGGGTGCGGGAATTTGAGATATTCTATCGGATTTCATTTCGCCTGGTCGATGCCAAAGGAGCAGAACTCATCCCTACCAACGAGATTGTACAGCGTCGCATTCTCCCTTATACCGACGCGCAAGTAGTGGGGAAAGAGGGAGAGGAAGCGATGCTCGTCAGAGAAATGCAAAGCGATTCCGCAGGGCAGATCATGCGGCGATTGGAAGCGGTTAAGGTCTCGAAAGGATAATGGCGCCGCAAGAATGGCCGGATCTCGTGCCGTAAAGGAATGTCATGCGTATTACTTCCGATAGCCTTTCCCAGCATCTTCGGAAGCAGCTTGCGCCGCTCTATACGGTATTCGGCGACGAGCTGCTGCTGACTATCGAGGCAGCGGATCTGATTCGTGCCAAGGCGCATCAGGCAGGCTATATCGAGCGTGAGATTTTTGCCGTAGACCATCATTTCAACTGGATGGATCTGCAGCAGCGCAGCAGTAGCCTGTCGCTATTCGGTGAAAGACGTATAATGGATATCCGTATACCGTCCGGTAAACCGGGGAATCCGGGCAGTGCGGTAATGGAGGGATATTGCCGCTCGCTGCCGCCCGATACCGTCACGCTCGTCACTTTGCCCAAAATCGACAAGCAGGCCGCAGCGACAAAGTGGTTCAAGGCGCTTGAAGGCGCGGGTGTGATGGTTCCGGTCTATCCCGTGGAACGCACCCGTTTGCCCATGTGGATCGGCCAACGCCTGGACATGCAAGCTCAGAAAGCCGATCCGGATACCGTGCGGTTTCTTGCCGACAAGGTTGAGGGTAACCTGATTGCGGCTTATCAGGAACTCAAGAAACTCGCATTGCTTTATCCGCCCGGGATGCTGTCCTTCGATCAGGTAAAAGATGCGGTACTGGATGTGGCGCGCTACGACGTTTTCAAGTTATCCGGGGCACTGATGGCGGGCGAAACCGCGCGTTATGTCCGTATGCTGGAAGGCTTGCAGGGTGAGGGCGCGGCGTTGCCGCTGATTGTGAACACCCT
Source organism: Nitrosospira sp. Nsp1 (assembly GCF_900100985.1). NCBI lineage: Bacteria > Pseudomonadati > Pseudomonadota > Betaproteobacteria > Nitrosomonadales > Nitrosomonadaceae > Nitrosospira > Nitrosospira sp. Nsp1. Next base: position 137,782 of record NZ_FMUF01000001.1, on the reverse strand, counting down.
TGCGGGGCAGATACGCTCGTTGATAACGATTCGTAAAGGATTGGATTCCGGCAGGTCTCTCACGCAACTGATGAGCCAGATAAGAGCCTGGGGAGATCAACAGAAAGCAATGGAAAACGCCGCCAGGCGCCTTGATCTCAAGCCATTGGTGTCGGCCTTGATGCATGCCGCGAAAATAGACAGGATCAGCAAGGGTGTCGCCAAGGGCGATGCGTGGGATGAATTACTGCAACTGGGGTTGCGCTTCGCGGTTACCAAGCGCTAGCAACATTGCCGGCGTCCTCATGCTATTTGTCCGCGGGGTGATAGGGTCGGGTTCGTCATTCCGGGTTTGAGCCGGAATACGGTCCAAGCCCGGAGCGACGTTTTACCGGTCGCTGGATATTGGCCTCCCGCCGTATGACGCCTTTATAGTTGCTCGCCATTCTTATGTCAGCGATATCGCCAGCGTGTAGCTTCGGCTAATATCGCTGGGATTTCGCACTTATTTAATTCATTGTCTAAATGGGACTGTGGCATGGACATCATCGACATCAAGACTTACATGCAATCAATAGGACGTGAAGCTCGCGCTGCATCGCGCCTGATGGCCAAGGCCGAGCCCGCGGACAAAAACCGGGCACTCACGCTCATGGCCCTGGCCATCAAGCGTGACGAGCAGCAACTGCTGGCCGCAAATGCCGGAGACGTGGACAATGCGAAAACCCGGGGGCTGGAACCGGCTTTGATTGATCGCCTGACGCTCACCTCCAAAAGCATTGCGGGCATGGCGGAAGGTCTGTTGCAAATCGCGGCGCTGCCCGATCCGGTGGGCGAGATCAGTGACCTGAAGTACCGTCCCGCGGGCATTCAGGTCGGAAAAATGCGCGTGCCGCTTGGCGTGATCGGCATCATTTATGAGGCGCGGCCTAATGTCACGGCGGACGCGGCGGGACTATGCCTCAAGGCAGGCAACGCGGCGATACTGCGCGGCGGATCGGAAGCGATCCGTAGTAATCAGGCGATCGCAGCTTGCGTGAAGGAAGGGTTGAAAGCTGCCGGGCTGCCGGAAACGGCTATACAGATAGTTGAAACCACGGATAGGGCAGCCGTGGGCGAACTCATCACCATGAAAGAGTTTGTTGACGTAATCGTGCCGCGCGGAGGCAAGGGGCTGATCGAACGTATCTCCAACGAAGCGCGTATTCCCGTCATCAAGCATTTGCACGGTGTCTGTCACGTTTATATCGATGACGGCGCCGATCTCGCCAAGGCCATTCGTGTTGCAGATAACGCAAAAACCCAGCGCTACGGCACTTGCAATACCATGGAAACACTGCTGGTGCATGAGGCCATCGCGGGGAAAGTACTCCCTTCCCTATGCCAGATCTATCTGGACAAGGGTGTGGAACTGCGCGGCGATGCCGCTTCCTGCGCCATTATTGCGCAGATGAGCGAAGCGACGGAAGAAGACTGGCACACCGAGTATCTCGCGCCGATTCTGAGCATACGTGTAGTAAGCGGGTTGGATCAGGCTATCGAGCACATTGCCGTTTATGGTTCGCAGCATACCGATTCGATCATTACAGAAGACTATGGTCGCGCCCGCCGTTTCCTGCGCGAGGTGGATTCCAGTTCAGTGATGGTGAATGCCTCCACCCGTTTCGCCGATGGATTCGAGTACGGCCTCGGTGCGGAAATAGGCATCTCGACCGACAAGATACACGCCCGTGGCCCGGTGGGGCTGGAAGGGCTGACCAGCCAGAAATTCATTGTGCTGGGTGACGGGCACGTCAGGCAATAGACCCGGTAATAAACTTCCAACAGGGAGTTCGGTTTTTTCCCTCAAATCAAGGTTGTTATGGCTCAACTTATCGAAATCAAAATCCCCGATATCGGTGACTTCAAGGATGTTCCCGTTATCGAAATCCTGGTGAAACCGGGCGAGACGGTGGAAAAGGAAACGTCGCTTATCACGCTTGAAACCGAAAAGGCGGCGATGGAGATTCCTTCGCCTCAAGCGGGCATTGTGAAGGAAATCAACGTCAAGCTCGGCGATAAGGTTTCAGAAGGATCACTCATACTGATGCTGGAGGCGGCTGAGCAGAGCGGAAAAATTTCTCCCGACGCCACGCCTGATTCAGATCAAAAAAAAGACGAAGGGGAGCAAGGGCAACCCCTCATCGTCGATCTGAAACCTACAACAGACAATTCCACCACCGCTGTGCCGCGCGGCGACATCCATGCCGATATCGTGGTATTGGGCGCGGGCCCGGGCGGCTACACCGCTGCGTTCCGTGCCGCCGATCTTGGCAAGAAGGTGGTATTGATCGAGCGTTACCCAACACTGGGCGGTGTATGCCTCAATGTCGGCTGTATTCCATCCAAGGCACTGCTGCACGTGGCAAAAGTCATTACCGATGCCGAGGAAACGGCCCAGCAGGGCATTGTTTTCGGCAAACCCGGCATAGAAATAGACAAACTGCGAAAATGGAAGGATTCCATCACCAGCAAGCTCACCAAAGGTTTGTCGGGGTTGGCGCAGAAGCGCAAGGTCGAGGTTGTGCGAGGCATCGGCAAGTTCATCTCGCCCAATATGATGCAGGTGGAAACAGCAGACGGTCAGAAAAATGTGTCGTTTGAACATTGCATCATCGCCGCGGGCTCAAGCGCGGCACGCGTTCCCGGTTTCCCATATGATGATCCCCGCATCGTCGATTCAACCGGCGCGTTGAAGCTGGAGGAAATTCCAAAGCGCATGCTTATTATCGGTGGCGGCATAATCGGCCTGGAAATGGCAACGGTTTATGACGCGCTGGGTTCGAAAGTGAGCGTGGTCGAATTGATGGATCAATTGATTCCCGGCGCGGATTCCGACCTTATCAAGCCGCTGCACAAACGCATACAAAAGCGCTATGAAGCGATCTATCTGAAAACCAGGGTTACCGGAATCGAGTCTCGCGAAAATGGACTGAAAGTGACGTTTGAGGGAGAACAGAACTCAAGCGCTACGCCAGAGCCGCAAACATACGACCGCATTCTCATGGCGGTAGGCCGCCGCCCCAATGGGCGCGATATCGGTGCCGATAGCGCCGGTGTCAACGTGGACGGGCGCGGCTTCATCTCAGTGGATAAGCAGTTGCGCACCAATGTGCCGCATATTTTCGCAATCGGCGACATCGTCGGTGAACCCATGCTGGCGCATAAAGCTACGTACGAAGGCAAGCTTGCCGCGGAAATCATTGCCGGCGGAGAAAAAATGAAAAATGCGGCATTCGACGCACGCGCCATTCCGTCGGTGGCTTACACCGATCCGGAAATTGCCTGGATGGGATTAACCGAAACCGAAGCCAAAAAACAAGGCGTGGAATACGAAAAGGCGGCGTTCCCCTGGGCCGCAAGCGGCCGGGCACTTGCCATGGCGCGTGATGAAGGCTTGACCAAACTATTGCTGGACAAGAAAACCCGCCGCATTCTCGGTGCCGGCATCGTAGGCGTCAACGCGGGCGAACTGATCTCTGAAACCGTACTGGGGTTGGAAATGGGTGCAGATATGGAAGATATCGGGCTCACCATTCATCCGCATCCGACATTATCTGAAACGGTGTTTTTTGCAGCTGAAATTGCAGAAGGGACGATAACTGATCTTTATATGCCGAAGAAATAGCGCCCATAATACTAATCGAAACGGACTCCGTTGAATCTTTGAGATGTAATATCGCGAAAATACAATAACATTTGTTGCAAGGATATAAAAAGGACTATTTAATGCAAAATAGGATATGTGTACGCTTTCGTGTCAGAGACAGGGGCGGTTCCTCTGCAAACAGAACCCTAGAAAATGAAGCTGCTGAGTTTGACTGGGTTTCATTCAAGAATCTTCCCAACGCTGAGGAGTTTGTACGCAGAGCATATTTCGCAACTGTTAAGAGATTCATTCGTGAGATCTCCGAACACAAAAACGGAACAACCAAACACAGCTTACTTTCAATGGAAAGTGTGCTTGCTCGGTCGCTCAACTTCACCAGGAAGGAAGTCGAAGAGTGGATTGATGCGAGAGACTGGACCCAGCAAGTTTTCCAGATTCCACACGATGAAGCTATCGCGATACTCAAAAAAGTACTCCCAAAACTGACTTCTCCGAATGCTGAGCCATTTACAGATACTGAGCGAGAAAAGCTGCAACTCGTCATAAGCACTGTCGCAGATGTTCCGACTGATGCCATAGCAGATTATCTATTCATCAAGCTAGATCAGAAGTCAGAAGAGCCTGACTGGCTCAATCTGTTATAGACTTCATGACAATTAATCGCATTTGCGCCATAGCTTTGTCGTTAATTGCCACTAGCACAGCAGCAGGAGGATTTTCCTCACGAGGCGACCACGAGGAGTTGGTCAACAACGTCATCGTCTATGTTGGCTTACTTTCCGAAGCGGCGGACCTTCAAGACTCAAGTTATTCCCTTCAAACTGAAAAGCTATATCGCCTAGGTGGCTATTGCTTTTACTCAAACTACATTTTTGGCTATGCGCCCGCAATGATTGTTGTAGATAAACACGAACAGCCGCGCGTTGCTGTCTTCGACAAACGGTATTCCGACATCGACGTAAGACTCTACTCTGTTCGATTTCTTGACTGCAATGAGATTAGAAAGGCTAAGAACCAGCAAACGCACGATAACATTAAAGCGAAGATGAATGAGGTGATGGATGAGATCGAACGACAACGCCAGAGGTCCGCTCAAATGTTGCAAGAATTTGAACGAAAGAAGATGCAGAAGTAGGGGCAGGGTTAGTTCATTTACTTACCTACTACACCGCCGGATTCGAAGACCTCATACATTGATCAAGGCAATATGGGGTCAGACTGAGCTAACCCGGCAAAATTCAGGTATACAATAAGCTTTTGATATAAGGATTGATCGTTGTGAGCGATTGCCTATGTGGCTGGGTAATAATCGAAATGTGGGTTGCCGCAGGTGCCGGCGCGCGAAAAAGATCGGCGAATAAGGATCACGTTTGCTGGAGGAATTCACGCACACCTGTTTAGCGATCGGTTGGTTTTTCCCGATAACGCTGATACACCAGAGCAGGAAGGCGGCCAATACGGCGATCAGCAGCAAGTTTGTGGGGCGCTACTGGTCAATACGATTGGCTTGGGCCACAACTCCAGCCATAGCGATTCTCGCTATCGCGGAAACCCTCCTCGATTTGTATCCGTACGCCTCACCCAATACCAGCCCAATGTGTGCTCGACGTAACGATAGAACGGCACCCGGAATCCGCTACGATTGTGACCCCATAGGTCCTATGGATTTGACCTGGATTTGCCATGGATTCCCGCAACCTCGTAGCGGCCAGGGTCGGCGTGGCAACTGTCATGATAATGCTGTGGCCGAGAGTTTCTTCCAGTTTCTCAAGCAGCAGCGGCTATGTCGAAGGGTCTATGTCAACTGCGAGCAAGCTCGGCGTGATGTGTTCGATTACATCGAAATGCTTTATAACCCAATCCGGCAATATGGTTACAACCATAGTCTGTCCCCAGTAGAGTGCGAAAAGCGCTATATCAGCCAACTCAACCAACTCGATAGCGTTTAGTGCAAACAGCGCAATTCAAGATTTTGCAAAACCTCATTTTATAAAATATGGAATATCGGCGCGAAATTGACGGGCTACGCGCCTTGGCAGTCGTTCCAGTCATACTTTTTCACGCAGGTTTCGATACATTCAGCGGTGGTTTTGTTGGCGTTGACGTATTCTTCGTGATCAGCGGCTATCTCATTACGTCCATCATTCTTGCGGAAAAAGAAGCAGGCACATTCTCGTTAGTGGATTTTTATGAACGAAGAATGAGAAGAATATTGCCCGCACTATTTTTCGTCATGCTTGCGTATATTCCTTTCGCATGGTTCTGGCTGCCGCCACGCGATATGAAGGACTTCTCCGAGAGCCTTATTGCTGTTCCGGTTGCTGTATCAAACTTTTTGTTCTGGCAAAGAAGTGGCTATTTTGATACGGCTTCCGAACTTAAGTCATTACTGCATACATGGAGCTTGGCTGTTGAGGAGCAATACTACTTATTGTTTCCTGCTTTCCTGGTGCTGACATGGCGACTTCGAAGGCATTGGGTTATTGGCATATTAATCGTAGTGGCACTAACCAGTTTGGCACTAGCCCACTGGGGTGCATCAAATCATCCACAAGCGACTTTTTTTCTGTTGCCGACTCGCATATGGGAACTGTTAATCGGCGTATTTGCAGCATTTTATTTATTTGGTAGAGAGGGTACGAAAATAAAATCCGGCGACTCCTCTCATCTCATTCAATTTCTGGGTATTTTTGGTTTATTTTTAATCGTATATTCCATATTTGTTTTTGACAGGAAAACGCTTTTTCCAAGTTTTTATGCACTCATACCAACTGTAGGTACCACATTCATTGTCTTGTTTGCCACACGGCAAACAATGGTCGGCAAAATACTTTCAAGCAAGGTTTTAGTTGGTCTTGGACTAATAAGCTACAGCGTATATCTATGGCATCAACCGTTATTTGCTTTTGCTCGCCACGTAGCCCTGGCGGATCCCGGTAGAGATGTTTTTATACTGCTGATACTTCTAGCCATTGCTGCTGCTTACTTGAGTTGGCGGTTTGTTGAGAGACCATTCCGAAATAAGCATGAGGTGAGCAGAAAGAGTCTCGTTATATCGACCCTATTCTTTACGGCGTTCTTTGTTCTATTCGGTTTAGCGGGGGTCTTGACGCGGGGATTTGTCGATATAAGAACAAATTATATGCAAAAACAGGTTCTTGCAACAGTTGTTCGAAGCCCTAAAAGAAAGGAGTGCCACACAAGTGGGGCGGACTATAGAAAACCGGAGAATGCTTGTCAGTATTACGTACCCAATGGAAGTTGGGCTGTTTTAGGTGATAGTCATGCGGTCGAACTTGCTTACGCGCTCGCCAAAGTTCTGGAAAAGGATAATAAAGGTGTAAAACATTTTTCCTTTAGCGGTTGCGCTCCAGCATACGGCAGAATTGATAAAACTCATTCAGATAGCATTAATTGTTCTCATTGGACCGAGGAAGTGGCGGCGCACATCATTGCTGATAAGAGTATTGATACCGTAGTAGTTTCCTATCACACGGAGGGTTGGGCAGCTTCTGATTCCAATGAAAATGCGGCTCCCTGGCATTCTTATAAAGGGATCCTGCATGCATTTAAAGCTGCAGGCAAGGATGTCGTTCTTGTTCTACAGGCTCCATCTCTTGATGAAGGCATGGAACGTCTTGTTTTTAGATTAGATTCGCCACCATTAAATATTCCGGGTAAAAAAAGAAAAGAGTGGGAAGAACGACAAAAATATATCACAGGGAGAAAAAATGAAATCTCGGATGAGGTTACGATAATAAATCCATCAGATCTGTTTTGTGATGAAAAAAATTGTTATGCAGTAAGGGATGGTAAGGCGCTCTATTTTGATATCCACCATATGTCGGTTGCCGGCGCTCTTCTCGTTGCCGAGGAGATCGTTGAGCGTGTTACTGATAGACCCATTGGGAGCGAAGCTACAATGAATCCATAGAACCGGGTTTCGCATTACGGGCGTTACCGTTCTCCCAGATAGTCTGCAATCGCTACAAACTGCTCCACCGACAAATTCTCCGCGCGTGAAATTGGATTGATATCCAGCGCCAGATAATCTTCCGGCTTGAGATGGGCGTGCAGCGTATTGCGCAAGGTTTTGCGCCGCTGGGAAAATGCGGCAGACACAATACGCGCAAATAACCCTTCCTTGCCGGCTTCAATCAGTGGTTGCCCGCGTGGAATCATGCGAACAACCGCCGACTCCACCTTTGGAGCGGGGCGGAAACATTCCAGTGGGACGATGAAGAGTTGTTCCATCTCGAAGCGGTATTGCAGCATCACCGAAAGCCGTCCGTAATCCGAAGTGGAGGACGCAGCCACCATGCGGGCTACCACTTCCTTTTGCAGCATGAAATGCATATCCCGTATATTGCCGGCGAACTTACTTAAATGAAAAAGGATAGGCGTGGAAATATTGTAGGGAAGATTTCCAATAACCCGCAGATTTTCTCCCAGAGCGGCGAAATCGAATTGCAATGCATCGGCTGAGTAAACCGCCAGTTTTTTCTCGGAAAACTCCCGGCGCAAACGCTCGACGATATCGCGGTCAATTTCCACGACATGTAAATGATTGAGCGATTGCAACAAGGGTCGCGTCAATGCGCCCAGCCCCGGCCCGATCTCTACCAGCAGATCGTCCCTGGAAGGATGGATAGCGCGGATTATGTCTGTTACGATCCGGGGATCAACCAGAAAATTCTGGCCGAAGCGCTTGCGGGGAATGTGCATGGTTTATCCGGCAACGTGCGTGCCGCGCGTAAGGTTCGGCGCTGCCATTCGGGGGTTCTATTTCTGATTTCCAGCCAGCATCGCCGCCATTTCAATTGCCGCGATCAAACTGCCTGGATCGGCGCGGCCGGTTCCTGCCAGGTCAAGGGCAGTGCCATGGTCCACCGAGGTGCGGATGAGAGGCAATCCCAACGTTACATTGACAGCGCTGCCAAAGCTCGCATACTTCAATACCGGCAGGCCCTGGTCGTGGTACATCGCGAATATGCAATCGTATTCCTTCAGTTTTAATGGATTGAACAGGGTATCGGCTGGCAGCGGACCGATCAAATCCATACCTTCGGCGCGCAGCTTATCGAGCACCGGAATGATGGTTTCCATCTCTTCTTTGCCAAGATGACCTGATTCACCCGCATGAGGGTTCAATCCGGCTACGGCGATGCGGGGCGTGGGAATGGCAAAGCGTGTTGCCAGGTCGTGCCGGATGATGCGCAGCTTCTGTTCGAGTGTTTCCGGCGTGATCGCCGCTGCCACATCCTTGAGCGGCAAATGAGTGGTTGCGAGCGTTACTCGCATGCCGCCGCCGACGAGCATCATTACCACCCGGCTGTTGGTAAGTTGTGCGAGGTATTCCGTGTGGCCGGTGAATGCGATGCCGGCGTCATTGATGATGCCTTTATGTACCGGGGCGGTTACCATTGCACTGAATTCGCTATCGGTGCATCCGTCGACGGCGCGTTCCAGCGTTTTTAAAACATAGCGCGCATTCGCCGACTCCAGCTTTCCTGGCGCTGGACGTTCAGCCAGCGGTACGTGCAGTACCTGCAACCCGCCAGTTTTATGCTCAACCTCAATGTCGGGCGAGTAGTCCGCTATCTCCAGCGGAAGCCGAAGTAACCGCGCGCGCTCCTGCAACAAATGACGGTCGGCAATGACAATCAGATTGTATGGCAGATTCAGTTGAGCGATTTGTACGCACAAGTCAGGACCAATCCCCGCGGGCTCTCCCGCGGTGAGCGCGAGCCTGGGTCTTTTGACCCCTTCAGGGCGGGATCTCTTATTCAGCGGCGTGCTGATCCTGACCTTCCAGCCGATATTCGACGTAGGCGCGATCACGCAACTGCTGCAGCCACTCCTGAAAAGCTTCGTCCGCTTTGCGTGTCCGAATGGACTTGCGTGCAGTTTGACGCTGGCGCTCCTGGCTGACATCCTGCGAACGGCGCGCGAGAACCTGGATCAAATGCCAGCCAAACGGGGACTGTACCGGTTCGCTGACCTGCTTGGGTGCGAGCGCGTTCATGGCGTGTTCGAATTCGGGCACGGTATCGCCCGGCGAGACCCAGCCCAGATCACCACCGGAGGAGGATGCGGAATCTTCAGAATGAAGTTTTGCCAGTTCCTCAAAACTGCCGCCATGGTCCAGGCGCTCTTTCAGGTCGGCTATACGTCGTCTGGCATCGGCTTCAGATGTAAGCTCGCTGACTTTTACAAGAATGTGACGAACATGGGTCTGATCTATCACTGTTACGGCGCCTTGCGGGGTGCGGCGGTCAACCAGTTTGAGGATGTGGAACCCACCCGGGCTCGAAACGATCGGCGTTATTTCGCCGGGTTTCATCGGGGTCAGCAACTCGGCAAATTTTTTCGTTAACTGAGCGGCGGGCCGCCACTCAAGTAAGCCACCTGTCATCGCGTCGGGAGAATCGGAGTATTCGGCAGCGACCTGAGCAAATTCAGTGCCGCTTGTCAGGAGCGCCAGGGCGGCTTCTGCCCTCAACCGCCGGGCTTCGCTTTGTGAAGGGGTTGCGCCTTGCGGTATCGTTACCAGAATATGCGCAATGTGATATTCGTCATTATTTCCAGACGAGATTTCCTGAGTTTCCAGAAAATTATCGACCTCTCCTTCGGATACGCTTACCCGGTTGCTTACCTCGCGCTCTTTCAGTCGCACCAGAATGATCTCATCGCGAATTTCATCCCGAAATTTACTGAAAGCCACCCCATCCTGCTCAAGCGCGCTGGTGAACTCCGTTAACGACATCTTGTTTTCCTGGGCGATACGGCGCAGCGTTTGATCGAGTTCGGTATCGCCTACCGTCAAGCCGGTTTCTTTTGCAAGTTGTAACTGGACCCGATTGACGATAATGCGGTCCAGTATCTGCTTTTCGAGAATGGCGGGCGGAGGAGGCTGCACGCCCTGTTTCTGCAGTTGTTTGACTGTGGCGCTGAGCACCTCGTCCAGTTCGTGACGTGTAATTACATTCTCATTCACCACCGCGACAATATGATCGATGGTTTCAATATTGCCCGAATGGGCAGGTTGCGCGGCAGCAATCACTCCGGCAGTCAGTAACGTCACCAGGACAGGGGAACGCAAAAAAAATTTCGTACCCATGTGAATAAGCGTTATCGGGGAATATAGGATGAAGTGACGGCGGTTTGAGCGAATGACGCCAGTTTAGTGATCTCGCTGATCAGAAGGACTGCTTCCTTGGCTGCCTATCCTGGTATACCCGGGAATGCTACGCTGCAGGACAGTTAGCGGGTTTGAACCGATTTGCATCAACCCATTCAACTCAAGTTGCAAAAAAGCCGCTGTGGTTGATTTCGAAGTGGCGGTGACGAGATGCTGGAGCACGAATCGCAACGACCAGCAACACGCATTATACTCAAGTCCCGCCAATCCTTCCAGAATTCTCTTGTCTTGCAGTGAGTAATTCAGGCGCGCCACGGATTGCCAGTTTTGCGACCATCGCCATTGGCCTGAGGCATCGACCTGATGCAATACGTCGCGGGTAAACCGGTAGCCCACATTCAATACCCTGCCCGGCTCCGGGCGGTAGCTCAATCCTGAGCGTATCACATCGACCATGTACCTGGTCTGATCATATTGCAAGCTCGAATCGGTGCTGATTGTCGGCGTGATAAACCCGGTTACCGCAGCGACGAAATCCGGCCGACGGCTTATCGTGCCTGGTGCATCGATATTTATCCTGCGATCGATGAAGCTTATCTGCTGCCCAACGGCGACACGCAAGCGCTCCCTTCCCGAGCCAGGTTCTATCAGACGCGTAGTAAGCGCCATTGTCACCTGGTTGGCGTCGTTGATACGATCGCTGCCGCTGAAGCGGTTTTCGGTAAACATCTGGGCAAAACCAAAGTCCGTCCTGGCAGAGTCAAAATTGGGCAGGTGACTCTGGTCACGGAACGGCACATACACATAGAAGAGGCGTGGCTCAATGGTCTGAGTGAAACGCTCGCCACGCAACTCGATCTCGCGGTCAAACGCAATACCGCTGTCCAGGCTGAGGACGGGCAGGGTACGGGTCGGATTCTCGTCCGGCGCGCTCGCGTCCAGATAATATCTGGTATGGTGTACCCCGACCTTCGGGGTGATGTAACCATACGAGTTGCGGAGCGGGTAACTAACGCTGGGAAAGAGCATGAGGCGAGTGCCGTTTATCATGGTAGGATGCGAAAAGTTCGTCCAGCTTCCGATCAAATTCACGTCCGCTCCGAGAATATCCGGTTTATTTGCGGCGAGCGTGAACTGCGGCAACCGCTTGTAAGGCGGAGTAATGGGCGCGCGCGGATCCTGGATGGTCTGAAAACTCTGTACGAGCGTACTGACATTGAGCGTGCCGTCATCTCCCAGTGCGCGGTTGTAGGACACCAGGCCCTGCTGCAGCAGGTTTGTCCTGGAAGTGAGATTCAGATTATTGCCGAGATCGCGAAAGTAGAAGTCGTCGGAAACCCTGTTATAGTCGAGGCGGGTTGACACGCCATTGCCCAGATAGCGGTTATCGAAGAACGATGTACGCCAGCGAGTGTGTCCGGTAACCAGGTCATTCGGCAATATATCGCCCAGCAAGGTGCCGCTTGATCTTTCATCCATGTAGCGGAATTCGTTGTTGAACGAAACACCGCGCCGCGACATGAGACGCGCCGAAAGTGTCGCATCATAATTGGGTGCGATGTTCCAGTAGAAAGGCACGGTAACATCAACGCCCGTTCTGGCGTTGTAGCCGTACAGGGGAGCAAGCAATCCGGATTTGCGCTGTCCGCTATATGAGAAATTCATCCAGGGCGTATACAATATGGGTACGTCCAGGAACGTGAGTTTAACCATTTTGGCAGTGCCTTTCTTCGTTTCATTGTCGAGCTTCAGGTCGGTCACCTGAAGGAACCAATCATTATCCCCGGCCGGACAAGTGGTATAAGTTGCTTTTTGAAGCCGATAGTGGTTCTCGCCCTCAAATAGCAGCGTCTCAGCGTAGCCTCGGCTGCTGGCATCCTTCAAACGATAATTGGGTTGGCTCAGTTGCCCGGTTTTGCTCGCCAAGTTGAACTTGAGCTTGGAACCCTCCAGTATGTCGCCATGTTGCTCGACACGCACGCTGCCTTCGGCTTCCGCATCATCGGTGTCCTGATGATATTTCATTCGCTCGGCGGAGATGAACTGATCGCCATTAGACAGCTCGGCCCTGCCGATGGCTTCGATTTCCTTGCCTGAATGTCCTTGTAAACGATCGGCTGCAACGAATACCTTCTTGTTTTTCTTTGGGTCCGTTTCCGCGTCGGATGCTGCAAGCCCGGTTTCAATCTCGGGTTCAGCCGCTCCGCCGAGCCGCAGCTTTGCTTCACCCTCTTGTGCCAGGTGTCCGTGAATGTGCTGGGCCTCGGTAAAAGCCGAAGCGTTTTTATCCGGCTGGGCACCAGGTATCGCGGCTACGCTGACGGGACGAGGCCCGGTGCTGCTGCGCAGCGTGGCTTCATCTTCTTCCACCATATGGCCTTGCGCACGCTCAACCCCGGCGCGGGCAGCCGCGTTTCCACCCCTTTCCGTTTCAATGGACGAGCCGCCCAAAGCAGACTCATTTTCTTCTGCCGGTGATCGTGTATAGTTCTGCTTCGGCCTGGATTGAGCGTTTTCCGGCGTGCTGCCGGGTTGTTCAATGGATGCGTTATTTCCGAGTGCCTTATCATCGGTTTTTTGACGACCTTTCATTTGTTCGGCTGAGCGCAGACGATCACGCCGCAGCTCAGCTTCGCCCCTGGCTTCAGCCTCATATTCATGGCGGCCCTGTATGCGTTCCGCGTCGATAAGCACAGGCCTGTTGTCATTGGTTGCCCTAGCGGGCGAAGGCGTATCTGCGCGTGCATCATGTGCGAGGCAAAATAAAAGAACTGACCAGCAAATGGGACGGGAAAAACGCGATTTCATTTGAGGATAGCCAGCCTGAAGAGGAAATCTTCTTGATACGGATGAATTTCCGTTTTCAGATTTATAAGTCTCGTATCACAGACATCGAAGCGTGAGAGCACGTAGCGTATTTGAACCAGGCTTGTGAAAATCGAGGGATGCCTTGCGTTGAGCCTGCTGCTAGCTGGCCTTGATGATGAGTTAACGGGGAACAAAGCTGTAAGTGTAACAAAAAACAGAAGATAAGCTATGCCGACTAAGCGTAGCAATGCCCAGGCCCCGAGTCATCGGTTGGTAACGGGACCGCGAAACGCAGCGCTATCGTACTTCGGGTATATGCCCCAAGTTCTTGTTAGTGCATAGGTCTGCATGAGGATACTTGCAGCATCGATCGGCTTGCCAGGTTACTGCGCCGGCGATCTATCCCCTTTGTTTTTTTCATGAGGAGCGGTCGATTGCGCTGCAATTTTACGCTGTAAGGTACTGGTTGGCGCGTGCTTGTTTTCATATTCACGAAATTCAGGGGCTAAGCTTGCATATTCATATTCTCGGCATTTGCGGCACATTCATGGGCGGTATCGCGACGATCGCGCGAGCAGCCGGCCATAAGGTAACCGGCTGCGACGCGAGCGTGTATCCACCCATGAGCAGTCAACTCATTTCGCAGGGGATCGAGTTGATCGAAGGATTTTCGCCGGAACAGATCCGGCTGAATCCCGACCTGTTCGTCATCGGTAACATAGTGACGCGCGGCAATCCGCTCATGGAGGAAATCCTCAATCGTAACCTTCCCTACATTTCCGGCCCACAGTGGCTTTCGGAAAATGTCTTGCGCGACAAATGGGTCCTGGCTGTTGCCGGCACGCACGGCAAGACGACAACGAGCGCGATGCTGGCATGGATTCTTGAATACGCGGGATTGGAACCGGGGTTCCTCATCGGGGGCATTCCGGAAAACTTCGGGTTGTCGGCCAGACTTGGCAGCTCGAGCTTTTTTGTCATCGAGGCGGACGAATATGACACCGCTTTTTTCGATAAGCGCTCCAAGTTTGTCCACTTTCACCCAAGAACGGCAGTACTCAATAATCTGGAGTTTGATCATGCGGATATCTTTGCCGACCTTGCCGCGATCGAGCAGCAGTTTCACCATTTCGTACGCATCATTCCCGGCAACGGCCTTATCATCGCCAATGGCCGGGAAGAGAGCCTGGAGCGTGTGCTGAACAGGGGATGCTGGACACCCGTGGAAAGGGTAGGGGTAGCGAACGGTTGGCAGACCGATGTTCTGGCCGACAGTCGGGTCGCTATTTCTTTAATGGGGGAATTCCAGGGAACGCTGCATTGGAAGTTGCTGGGCGAACACAACCGGATGAACGCGTTGGCTGCTTTGGCTGCGGCCCGCCACGCCGGTATCCCCGTGAATATTTCCATCAGTGCGCTGATGGAATTCAAGAACGTCAAACGCCGAATGGAAGTTCGAGGTGTAGTAGAAGGCGTCACCGTTTACGACGATTTTGCCCATCACCCCACGGCCATCCGGACGACTCTCCAGGGTTTGCGCGATAAGACAGGAAATGCGCGCGTCATCGCGGTACTGGAACCTCGTTCCAACACGATGAAGATGGGTTTATGGAAAGACAGCCTGGCGGATAGCCTTGCGGCGGCGGACCTGGTGTTCAGCTATACGGCCAATCTGGGCTGGGATGTGAAAGAGGCATTGGTTTCCCTGGGTGCGAAAGCCATACACCACGATGACCTGGGCGCATTGATCGGAGCGATCACAGCTGCCGCATTGCCCGGCGATCATATACTCATCATGAGTAACGGCGGTTTCGGCGGAATCCATGAAAAACTGCTGGTAGCCATGCGCGACCGTTACGGAGTGACGAGCTGACCCAAAGATAAGCGCGAGATCAGTGCGCTGATTTCACCGCTCCACAACTTGCACTGATCCACCGGCCACTGGTGTCGGCGTGCTCATTGACAGGATTATCCTGTACAGTACCATTGAATACGGTCCATCCCGAGAAGCGCTCGGGCGTTGTAAACGTCCCCTCGGCTCTTCCATTGCCTTTTAGTTGAGAATGGGTACAGACGAGATCCATTTTGTAGCTGTTTTCTGCCCGAATCGCATTTTTGATGCTACAACCCGATTCTTGTACATGAAAATAAGATGGAATTTCTTCATCCGCCATTTGCTGGGTAATGCAGACTCTGGATGTCGCCGCCCCATTCTGGATCTGAGGCATATCCAATCCATATTGCTTGGCCAGGCTGGTCAGTTTTTGCATTTGCTCCGGCGGAATCCGGGGCACCAGCGCCAGCAGCATCGACGTGGTTGTGACTTCCCATAATCCGGGACGGATGTGATTTTCGGCAGCATTTACGGTTGAAACTATCGACAGCAATGATAGTAATAAAAAAATTTTTCGCATTGATTCCTCAAAAACGATAATCCCGAATCCAAACCGCTGCGAGCTCACCAAAAAAGTGAAGCTTAAGAGGTAAAAAGGGGTACAGAAAATCCTTTTCGGTGATAGCGCCTAGTTGACAATGAGCGGTCAATTGCCGGATTCAGGATAATACATCACTTCGATATTTATCGAGCTGGACAAATGTAGAGTACCGCCGTCAAAACTGTAGGGATGACTGTATTTCCGGATCGACTTACTTCGGCGGTGCGGCAGGAATCAATCGAATCAGCGGGAACGGCGAACACAGTGTGAGCCGGAATGACGGCAGCGCAACTATCAGTCCTGCCGCAACTCAAATTAGGATATGAGGATTGGTATGAAAAACGAAATTGGAATAATCGGCAGAAGTCTCTCTATTTTCGGCGCGCTATTTTTATTGTGCACATCAGCGAGTACGTGGGCTGATAAAGATGAGGAAAGCCTTATTGCTGCATCCGGCAACGGCGATCTCTCGCGGGTCAAGATACTACTCGCCACAAAAGTCAATGTGAATGCGCGCGCACCCGACGGCGTTACCGCCTTGATAGCGGCGTCCCAGGGCGGCTACGAAGAGGTAGCGCAAGCGCTGATCCAGGCCAAGGCGGATGTAAACGCAAAGATGAGCAACGGCACGACCGCGTTGATGCAGGCTTCGCAGAAAGGTCACCGGCAGGTGGTACAGGAACTGATTGCCGCCAAGGCAGACGTGAATGCCAGGAGAGGCGATGGCGTTACCGTATTGATGCAGGCATCGCAGGAGGGACAACGGCAGATCGTTCAAATGCTGCTTGCCGCCGGGGCCGATGTAAATGCCAGACTAAGCAATGGCGCTACCGCACTCATGCTGGCGTCGCAGATCGGCCATACGGGAGTGGTGCAAACACTGCTTGCCGCCAAGGCCGATGTGAACGCGACGGCAGGTAACGGCGCAACCGCACTCATGCTGGCATCCAAGTATCGTCACCAGGATTTGGTAACACTCCTCAAGGATGCGGGAGCCAGATAGGTACGGACACCGCGGTTGGCGCAGACCTGCCCCAACCGCGGCGGCAAGTCTTATCCGCAGATCGACTCGCTGCGTCCGAACGATGCAGTCTTCATTGTGCGGTCCAGGAAAGGTGGTACTGTTCCGGGAAAGGACCGGCTTTATAGTCGATCGGGGCTTTAGCCGCAATATTCTGCCGGATCAGGACCTGGCGTACCATCTCCGGGATCATGACCATGCCGACGTAGCGTCCCAGGCACTCATGGCTACCGAAGCCGAAATGAAAATAGTTATACCAGTTACGCTTCGGGATGAACTCGTCTGGTGACTCGAACGCTCTCTCATCGAACATTGCCGACAAGGTTACCGGCAGCACATAAGTTCCGGCGCGAAGCAACGTTGCATGTTCCGTGCCCTTGGCCGCGGTATAGTCGCTTTCGCACGTGCGGAACAAATAAGGCGTGATCGGCACGAAACGCAGCGCCTCCCAGACGAAACCATCGAATTCCGCAGTGTTGTTCTGCTGGGCAGCGGTTGTTGCCTTGGCGAGCCATTCCGGACGATCCAGCAGATACTGCATCACCTGCGCAACCGCCTGCGAGGTCGTCTCGATGGCGCCGATCAAAAGACCGCCCGCGTTAATCCCCAGGCGTTTGATGTCGAAATCCACTTGCTTTGGATAATCCGTGCGCAACATTCTGGTCACGATATCATCGTCCAACCGAATGAGGGTTGAGAAGGTGAGTTGTTCAGCCTTTACCTGCAGCAAGCGGCGCGCAATAAGTTCGACGATGAACTTGCCCAGTTCTTTGGAAGTTTCATTGTGACGGTCGATGATGTATTGGGATTTTTCCGGCGGCAGCGCGTCAAAAGGATGGTTATGAAAGGTATCGCATTGGTTCCAGTAAGACCATTCGATCAAATCGGCCCGCTTTGCTCCGGTAAGTCCGAAATATTCCCGCACCAGCGTGGCAGGCACCATGCGGCAATAATTGCCGACCAACTCGATGTTGCCATGGGCATTGTCGAGTATCTCCCTGGAAATATTGCCCACCATTTCGCGCACCGCCGGCAGGTCATCGCGATTCAGCATGCACTGCATCAGCGATTTTTCACGTGTGTGCAGGGCATCGTCATCATGCATCATCAGGTAGTTGCCCATTTTGGGGGCGTAAGGCGCAACCGTGAATACCTTGGGCATGTTCAGCACTTCCCTGACGTCATCGAAGCGTGTAATCAAGGTGCATTTCGACGTCACCAGAATCGGTCGCTTTTCGCGCAATTCCTTAAAAAACGGCAGGGGTTCCGTATCGATCCAACGGCGTACCAATGCAAATTTATCTGAATCGGCGGCGGCATCATATTGCTCGAGGTAACGGCTAGTGCTCGCATTCATCTGTGGCTCCCTATGAGTTTTTAGCTATGAAATGTCAATGATCAGGATTAAACCCAGATAGATAATCCATTAAACGGCTCTGCGAGCCTACCCGAGTGCTGGCGGTCAGTTTGCGGCCATTTTCGCCGCCATTTCTGCTACCTGCGCGGCGTCCATAGATCAGGCCATGGACTTCTCGCAACTGGCAAAACTGTCTCGCAACCTGCCTCGCCATCATCTCGTGTCCTAATGGATTATCTGGGTTAAAGAGTCTTCAGGTATTCAAGCAAGTGGAGGCGGTCCTCCCTGGACATGGGGTACAGGCATCTGTCTTTAATGGAGGGGTCCTCGTCTTTAATGTTTTCATCCGTGCATTGGTCCTTGATCTTCTGGTCTACCGGCCCGTTAGACTCGTCGGCCATGCGTCTTACCCCGTATTCGTGCCCCGCGTTGCTGTTTCCTTTGGTATAGCCCCCGCGATCGTCCTTGACGCCTTTCGTATCGAAGAGGAAACCGTTGTAACCGCTGCTTTTAAAACCCACTTTGGCTGGATCGAACTCGCGCGATCCGACTTCAAACTCGTCAGGGCGATATTCGCCATCGTCCGGGTCTCCCGGGCGTTTTTTCGGCAGCAATAAATCGTAGAGTGTTGGTACCGAACCATTATGTAAATAAGGCGCAGTCGCCCAGATACCATTCAGCGGCCTTGCCTTATAAGCTTTCAGCGAGGCAACCGGATTGGCCGTGGTATCGGGATCGTATTCGCCGCGCTTGATCGAAGGCTTGATCTTGTTGTCGCGATAGCCTGTCGCCAAATTGTAGAGCCACTCGGACCAACGCTGTAAAAACCATTTGTCCGGTTCCGGGTTGGCGACCACCCCTATGGTCGCTTTGGTCAGCAAGGCCGAGACCGGCGCACGCTGATCGAGCAGGATATCGCCTACACCACCGGCGGAAACATACAGGTTGCGCTGAATACCCGAGAAGCCCTGGTAATTTACGCTGTTCTCAGCCATCTGGGGATCGGTGCCGACATCGCTGGCGCGTGACATATGTGCCACGATACGGCGATCGGGATCATCCCGCTTTATATTTGAATGGCAACTGACGCAGTGCCTGTTGAACAAGGATTTTCCTTTCTCAAGACGAGATCTGTCGATCGGCGGAAGGATATTCTCGGGCCATTGCGGAGACTGCAGGCTCAACAGGCGTGCTTCGATACGGCGCAGGTTAAGGACATTGACGGAAGAGTCGTAGCTGATATGCCTGCCGAACAGACCTTGGCCGGTAATAAATGCAGGTAAGGAAAATCCGTCTCTTTCCGTCCAATCCAGGGTGCCGAATACGCCAATCGCTTCCCCCGCGTTGCGGGCGATTGCCTTCAATCCCGAATTTTCGGTAAGACCGTTCCATTGAACGTAATCATGCTGAGGCGTATCCCATAAAAACGGGTAGCTGACCGGCGCGTTAGGCGGATTAAACAGCTTTTTCCTCAGTTTTCCGAGCGGTTCCAATCCCTCCAGGCTTCTGTTTCTGGTCAAGATTGCGAGGAGGTTGTGGACGATCTGGTCACGCTGCTCGCCACTGAGAACCCTGTCCGTATTTCCTGCTATCGACTCCAGCTCTTCTTCACTTATCGCCGCGTTTTTCATTATCCACGGATCACTCAGCAAATCCTTGAGTTCCTTGACGGTCACGATATGTTCCAGAACGCGATTGTAAATGCGTCCAAAGGCATCCAGCCGTGCATAACCGTAATGGGTCGTGCTGTAGTTGATCGTGATGTAACTAGCGAGACGCTCGGTATATTTCTGGAGGTCGGCCTTTACGTCAGCCTCTGTTTTGTATGTTCCCCGCGCCAATACATTTTTCACAAACCGGTTTTGGACCTCTTCATTTTCGCGAGTTGCCTTCATGGCGCGGACGATATCCGCCATGAATGTTTCCATATCAGCCCCTGCCGGGCCGCCGTCGATACGGATACCCTTGCCCTTGTAGTTTATTTGCCCGGTATGGCAGGCAGCGCAAGTCAGGCCCACGTAGTCGTTACCTTTGTATGTATCCTTGACGAAGCCAACCGGCAGCGCATCGGGGTTGCTGGAAGTCGCCTTCTGCGGCAGATAGCGGTAGCGATTCATGTTCTCATTGGATCGTAACGGCTCGGTGGTGCCCTTTTTCTCGAGCACCATGAAGAAATCATAGGGCATCATATCCGACCCCTGCGTCACGCTATAAAACCACAGGCTGTCGGCAGGTTGCCAGTTCTGGCTGGGAAGGTACTCCACCGTATTGAACTGATCGCCAAAAACATCCTGCTGTACCGTGGTTGCACCCCGGTCCGGGTCTTTATCGAATGCTGCACAGGCAGGCAGGAGCGCGGTCAAAAAAACCAGCAGGGGAATGAAAAATACGCGCCGTTTTGCTAACACAGCAGAAGATTGCTTCACGATGGTTCCCTTTACCGAGAATGAGAGGATGAGAATAAGAGCAACGCCCTAATATGATTATAGTTTATTTCCGCAAAATATCTGGCGGCGGCAATGGGCTGTGCTGTTCGGCACAGCCCTGATTGCGCAGTCTCCAAAAGCGATTGACTCCGAAAACCGGCTCGACAGGTGTACGGAGCATCTTGAGAGACTCCGCATGAGCGCGTCGGCTGGCATCAGCTCGATGGGCCTGAGCGTTCTGGAGGCTGGCAGAACATGGCAACGGCTGGGTTCCCCTCGTTTTCCCGTGAGACAGCCTGACAGACGGCCGCTCCAGCACTGCCCATACGGGATTGCTCGCTGTGTTAGTATCCTCGGCAGCTCAATGTGGAATCATTGCCTATTGCTACCCGCTTAGCGGGTGTTTGCGGTGTCCCGGTGTTGCCGGCGATGCACTCTTTGGAGCTATACGCGGGTCCCTGACAGTCTTTGTTATGTAAACGGACGCGCGGAAGAAAACTTTTGCCCTGAATGACAATCAAAGGCACGTATTGTGTGGTTTTCCCGGCATCCCGAGTTGGCAGGCGCCGAAAAGCCGGTGCCGCGCATCGGTATCCACTTCATCGTCAAGTATTCTACCCCAGCCAGAGCGAGTCCTCCGAATCCTGGAAAGGCTACGTTTCGGGCTATAATTTGAGCGGCGGTATGCGACTGAACCGGTGCATTTGCGCTTCCTATAATCTTTAACGGCGTTCTCCGCAAACCATTTCATGAATGTTTTTTACGAAGAGGAAGGCACCTTCAAGGTGGGTTCAATACTTGCCGACAACACGACCTCGCTTCAAGTGGAGGCGCCTCACGGCAAGCGTGCAAAAATAAAAGCGGCTTCGGTGCTGCTTCGGTTTGACGCGCCCTCGCTGTCCGAATTCATGGATCTTGCGCAAAAGAAGGCAGAAGATCTGGATCCCGATTTTCTTTGGGAATGTTGCGAGATCGAGGCGGAGTTCGCCAGCGATGCGCTGGCTGCGGATTATTTCGGTCACGCCGCCACGCCGGAGGAAGCGGCGGCGGTATTGATACGGCTGCACAGTGCGCCAATGTATTTTTACAAGAAAGGTCGCGGGCGCTATAAGGCTGCGCCACCGAAAGCGCTCGAGGCGGCGCTTGCGAGCCAGGAAAAAAGACGTCGCCAGGCGGAACAACAGGCGCGCTATATACAATTATTGAGCGAGTTCACGCTACCGGAAGAATTCAAGCCGTTGCTATCCGGCCTGCTCTATCGTCCCGACAAGAATACAGTCGAGTGGAAAGCACTTGATGCCGCTTGTACTGCAAGCAAACTGAGCGTTTCCCGATTGCTGGAGAAATGCGGTGCTATCCCCTCCACGCATGACTATCATCTCAACCGTTTTCTGCTGGAGCATTTTCCTGAAGGTACGGAGTTCGGGGTATTCGAGTGCGGGGAGTTGCATGCCCCGGTGGATTTGCCCATTGCGGATGTGGCTGCCTTCAGTATAGATGATGTCACCACTACGGAAATTGACGATGCCTTTTCGGTGACTCCGCTCACGCTGGGGAGCGTTCGCATCGGTATCCATATCGCTGTCCCGACGTTGGGCATCGCACCGGGTTCACCGATGGATACCCTGGCGGCAGAGCGCCTGTCAACCGTATACATCCCGGGCCAGAAGATCACGATGTTTCCGGACGCCGTGATACAGCACTATACGTTGTGCGAAAAACGGCTGTGCCCGGTGGTCTCGATGTATCTCGACGTCGCGGATGACTTCACTGTTTTCGCCACAAGCAGCCGTATCGAACAAGTGAGGGTCGCCGCCAACCTCAGACATGACACGCTGGAAGCGCATTTTAACGAACATACCCTGGCGGGAGGTAAGCTGGATCATCCTTTCGGAAAAGAGTTGCTATCGCTCTGGAACTTCGCCTGCAAGGCGGAAGCGCTCCGGGGCAAGGCCAACGACAGCAATAACGAGCGAATCGATTATTGCTTCAGCGTCAAGGATGATCGTATCGATATCAGTCAGCGCCGGCGGGGCTCCCCGATTGACAAGGTGGTATCGGAATTGATGATTTACGTTAATTCCGAATGGGGTAAGCTGCTTGCAGATAACAGCGTTGCCGGCATCTATCGTAGCCAGGGTGGCGGCAAGGTTAAAATAAGTACCTCTCCCGCACCGCATCAGGCACTGGGCGTTTCGCAGTATGCATGGATCAGTTCGCCTATGCGCCGGTATGTCGATTTCATCAATCAGCGTCAACTGATCGCGCTGTTGCGCGGAGAGACACCGCCTTACACGAGAGAGGGCGAGAGTCTGCAGACATTCATGCGGGATTTTGAAGCGACTTATGAGGTTTACGGAGATTTTCAGCGCAGCATGGAGCGCTACTGGTGCCTGCGTTGGCTGTTGCAGGAAAATATCAGCACAACCGGGGCGCAGGTATTGAAAGAAAATCTGGTGAAGCTGGACCGCCTTCCACTGGTAGCACGGGTTGCCTCGCTACCGGAAGTGCCGCCTGAAACGAATGTCGAGGTTGAGATTTCCAATATCGATTTGCTGGAGCTTACTTTCAATACAAAATTCCTGCATAAACAGGAAGCATGAAATTATTCTTGCATTCCATGTGACGAATGGGGTTTTATTGTTTAAAATGACGCCGGAAACACCGAACAAGTCGGCCGTCGTGCCTCTGCTTCCAGCTCGGGAATTCATCCGCATGCTCCATAAAAACCTTTCCTCAATCTAGTGTCCGCACGGTTCCGAGATTGAGCGCCGCTCCGAATATATCCGGTTTCGACACGATGGCAACTCGCGGCTGGTTGCTGGATGGGTCTTCACGCCTGAAGCTGGCGATATTGATATCCGTGGTCTGCCATGCCGCAGTTTTGTTCGGCATCAACTTCAAGTCTCCCATTCTGAAAGACAGCAAAACCGGTAACCCTCTGGAAGTGGTATTGGTGAACAGCAAGTCCGCGTCCAAACCGGGTAAGGCAGATGCGTTGGCGCAGGCCAATCGCAGCGATCGCCGGGCGGAAACTCCAATTCCGCTTGCGCTAAAGAATAATCAAGCGGTGGAGACCGACACAGCAAGCCAGGAAGCAAAGCAGCTTGAACAGGAAGCGCAACAACTGACGACTGAGGCCAATAGCGACGAACTCATGTACCAGGCTGAGCCTCCGTTAGCGCAGTCCGAACGTAGCCGGAATGCGATTGACACCGCCGGTCTGGTTCAGCGCAGCCTGGAACTCGCACGGCTCGAAGCGCAGACCCCGGTGAATTATGAGGCTCATCAACACAGCCTGAAGCGCAAATTCATCGGCGTCCGTACCCGGGAATTCCGCTTCGCTCGTTATGCCGAAGATTGGCGCCTCAAGGTGGAACGGATCGGCAACCTTAACTACCCTGAAGCGGCCAGACGGGAGGGGCTTTATGGAAAACTGCAACTCACCGTTGGGATCAAGTCCGATGGCAGTCTTGAATCCATTGAAATAAACCGCTCATCGGGGAGAAAGGTTCTGGATGAAGCAGCGATACGCATCGTCAACCTGGCCGGGCAAAATGGATTCGCTCCTTTTCCCCCCGACATCAGTCGAGATACCGACATCCTCCACATTACGCGCACCTGGGTATTTACCCGTTCGGACGAACTGGCAAGCGAATGAAAACGCAGGCCCCAAGCCTGCCGCCTTTCGTATATCTTTTACCATTCAAGCAGTTGGCTAATGACCGATTTCTATGCCGTCATCGGCAACCCTGTTGCCCACAGCAAGTCACCGCTGATTCATGCCGAGTTTGCGCGGCAAACAGGTCAGGATATACATTATGAAGCCATTCTGGCGCCGATGGATGCGTTCGCCGCAACGATAGCGGGTTTCAGGGCGCGTGGCGGCAAAGGTGTGAACGTCACTGTTCCATTCAAGCTTGAAGCCTGCAGGATTTCCACCCGCCTCACCGAGCGGGCAGAGGCGGCAGAGGCGGCGAACACGCTGGCGTTTGATGCCAGAGGCATCTTCGGTGATAACACCGATGGTGCCGGATTATTGCGTGACATCGTAGCCAATCTGAAATTTTCACTTACAGGCAAGCAGGTTTTGCTCATGGGCGCCGGAGGAGCGGCCCGCGGTGTCGTGTTGCCCTTATTGGAACACAACCCTTGCCTGTTGACTGTCGCGAATCGTACCAGACAAAAAGCCGATGCGTTGCAGCAGCGGTTTTCGCGCTATGGAAACATCGTGTCCGCCGGTTACGATGATCTGGGCGGAACGAAATTCGATCTCGTCATTAACGCCACCTCTGCCAGCCTGGATGGTAAACTTCCGGCGCTGCCGTCCGGCATTTTTTCCAGTGCATCGCTGGCTTACGACATGATGTACGGCAATGGGCATACCCCTTTCCTGCAATTTGCAAAGCAACAGGGCGCAGGTCGTCTGGCTGATGGTATCGGCATGCTGGTGGAGCAGGCAGCGGAATCGTTCTTCCTGTGGCGTGGACTGAGACCACGAACGGAGTCGGTGATTGAAATGCTCGGATCGCATGGCGCGATACGTTGAAAATATAAGGTTGCGGCAGCAAACGCATGAGAATGTTCTTCAAGCGCTGGTTCTGGCGCCTCTTTTTGCTGCTTGTCGGCATCGTCTTCGCCTATCAATCCTGGATTTTCGGCCATGTCGTCTATTGGAATTCTTACAACCCTTCCTCCAGCGCCTTCATGGAAGATCGGCTGGCAGTATTACGGCAAGGAAATACAGCGGCGGCATTGCGCATGCAATGGGTTCCTTACGAACGGATTTCTCCCAATCTCAAGCGGGCGATCATCGCCGCGGAGGACAGCAAATTCCTGGCGCACGAGGGGTTCGATTTCGATGCTATTCAGAACGCGTATCAGAAAAACGTGAAAAAGCGCAAGCTTGTTGCGGGCGGTTCCACCATCAGTCAGCAACTGGCAAAGAATTTATTTCTTTCCAGTGAAAAAACCCCGGGGCGCAAGATTCAGGAAGCCATCATCACATTGATGCTGGAAAACGTAATGTCCAAACGCCGTATCCTGGAAATCTATCTGAATGTGATTGAATGGGGAAACGGCGTGTTCGGGGCAGGGGCTGCCATCCCCTACTATTACGGCGTTTCCGCTTCTTCAATTACTGCGGAACAAGCTGCCCGCCTTGCGGCCATGGTTACCAACCCCCGCTTTTACGACAAGCACCGTAATACCCCCTGGCTATCGAAGAAAACCGGGATCATCCTCAGCCGAATGGCATCGGCGCAAATTCCATGACAATATAAAAGGGTTGGAATGCGGCGGACGGAATAATGCTTATTTTGCATTCCGCACCCCCGCTGTCATAATATCCGACCCAATTTTTCCCTACAATCACGCCATCCGGTTCCAGGGCGACCCGTCATGACAAAAGTAAATAACCTCAGGGAAACAGAAAATCTGCAAGAGCATCTGCAACGGGTAGTCTACTTGTTGCACGAGCACAGGCTGGCCGAGAGCCTTGCGCATGCCCAGGCAGCGCCAGACCGGGAGTTCGAGGAAGAACGGCTGGATAAACAGAATCTGGCTGAGCTGCAAAAGTTCCTGGACAAGCTTCACCCTGCGGATATTGCGCACATTCTGGAGGCGATGCCGCTCGAAGACCGCCTTTTGATCTGGGATCTGGTCAACGCGGAGCGTGACGGCGAAATTCTTCTGGAAGTTTCGGACGCGGTACGTGAAACGCTGATCGCTACGATGGACAGGCGCGAGATGCGGGCCGCGGCGGAGCAGCTTGACGCCGACGAGATTGCCGACATTGCCTCGGATTTTCCACGTTATATTCTCGATGATGTATTCCAGTCGCTTCCGATGGAGGAGCGCGAGAAATTGCGCGCCGCCATGTCTTATTCGGAGGACTCGGTCGGCGCACTGATGGATTTTGACGTTGTGACCATTCGTGAGGATGTCACGCTGGAAGTGGTGCTGCGTTATTTGCGGCGGCTGGATGAATTGCCGGATCATACCGACCAGTTATTCGTCGTGGATCGGGAAGAGTATCTCAAGGGCGTGCTGCCGCTCAACCGCCTGTTGGTCAGCGATCCGGGCGCGCAGGTCGCTTCGGTGATGACTACCGAAATGACAGTGTTTCATCCCGAGGAGAAGGCGCATCGGGCGGCGCAGGCGTTCGAGCGCTACGACCTTGTTTCGGCCGCTGTGGTAAATGCGGAAGACAAGCTTGTCGGGCGCGTGACCGTTAATGCGGTAATGGACTTTATCCGCGAGGAATCGGAAAGCGAAGCGCTGAGCCTGGCTGGCCTGCGGCAGGAAGAGGATCTGTTTGCACCGGTATGGAAAAGCTTGAAGAACCGCTGGACATGGCTGGCCATTAATCTGGTGACCGCTTTTATTGCCTCGCGCGTGATAGGCGTATTTGAAGATTCGATTGAAAAACTGGTAGCGCTGGCAGCGCTAATGCCGATTATTGCCGGGGTCGGTGGCAATTCCGGTAATCAGACAATTACCATGATCGTGCGAGCGCTTGCCTTGGGGCAACTTGATCCGAGGAATGCCCGGATGCTGCTTGGCAAGGAAATCAGTTTGAGCGCCGTGAATGGCCTGATGTGGGGCAGCGTGGTAGGGATATTCGCTTTCCTTATTTACCGCAGCATTCCCTTGAGCCTGGTAATGATGTTGGCAATGATGCTGAATTTACTGCTGGCGGCAATAGTGGGTGTGCTGATACCGCTGACCCTGCATAAATTCGGCCGCGACCCGGCGGCAGGCTCCAGCGTGATGATTACCGCCGTTACCGATAGTGGAGGTTTTTTTATTTTTCTGGGGCTGGCTACCATTTTTCTGGTGTAACAAATTCAGCAGCGGCATCGCATCAGTTGAAACTGTGCAGTGCCAAGCTAGGGCAGGATTTTCTCGCCGGCGGTCAATTGCTCGATGGATTCGCGTTCGCGAACAAGATGAACATGGTCGCCATCGACCATCACTTCGGCGGCGCGGGGGCGAGTATTATAATTCGAGCTCATGCTCATGCCGTATGCCCCAGCGGACATGATGGCGAGCAAATCTCCCTGGCGCAATGCCAGGTTCCGGTCATGTCCCAGAAAGTCGCCCGTTTCGCAAACGGGGCCGACCACCTGATAGGTTTTAGCGCTAATGTCATCCTTGGCATTAACGGGGAGAATTTCATGATAAGCATCGTATAACGCCGGGCGCATCAGGTCATTCATCGCCGCATCCACAATGGCGAAGTCGCGATGGGGCGTATGCTTGAGATACTCAACCCGCGTGAGCAATATACCGGCGTTTCCCACCAAGGCGCGGCCGGGCTCAATCAGGATGCGCTGCCTACGCTGACCGATGCCGGCGCACAACACATCGACATATTCCCGGACGAGAGGCGGATTTTCCCCGGAATAACGAATTCCCAACCCGCCGCCTAAATCCAGGTGATCGATTTGCAAGCCCTGCGCTTCGAGACGGTCCAGCAGCCCCAGCATTTTTTCGCAGCTTTCGATGAAAGGGTCGAGTTCGGTCAACTGCGAGCCTATGTGGCAATCGAGTCCGGCAACGCGCACGTTGGAAAACTCATGAGAGGAGGCATAAAGCGATTCCGCCTCATCGAAGGGAATACCGAATTTATTCTCCTTGAGGCCGGTGGAAATATACGGGTGGGTTCTGGCATCGACGTCGGGATTGACCCGCAGGCTCACGGGTGCGATTTTATTCATCTCCCCGGCGACTTGATTCAATACCCTCAACTCCGCTCCCGATTCCACATTGAAGCAGAGTATTCCTGCGTCAAGCGCGGCCCGCATCTCTTCAGGCCGCTTGCCGACCCCCGAAAAAACGACTTTTTTCGGATCGCCCCCGGCTTTCAGCACCCTCTGCAGTTCACCGCCCGAGACAATATCGAAGCCGCTGCCGAGGCGGGCGAACAGATTGAGAATAGCCAGATTGGAATTGGCCTTGACTGCGTAGCACACCAGATGGTCGCGCGCGCCAAAAGCGGCGTCGAATTCCCGGTAGGCGGCAGTGAGCGCGGCGCGCGAATAAATATAGCAAGGCGTGCCGAATTCCCGGGCAATGCGATCCAGCTCAACCGATTCACCGCATAGCCTGCCATTGCGATAATTGAATGAAGGGAAGCCGCTCACTACATCTTCTCTTCATCTGAAGGCTGTTGAGGCTGGGGGGCAGGTGACTTCTGCGGGGTGGACGAGTTCTGTGGCGGAGGCGCTTTCTGCGGAAGATAGAGAGGCGCTTTAAGGCCGCAGGCACTGAGCAGCAAGACTATCACGACGACGGAAGAGAGCGTACGCATGGGTTAACCCAGGAATGATGAGGTGGAAATACTAACACAAAGATCAGCAACCACTGACTACGTCCCGAGGTTTTCCGGCAATGTCCTCAGGGTCTTACAATTCCGATTTATCGAGGCAGCCAGGGTGCCGTGCTTCGCTGGCTACGCTGCGTGAATCATTTTCCGCCAGCGCGGCAGATGCGGAGCTCGAACCAAAGAAAAGCCTTCCCGGCACCCGGAAAAGGCGGCTGTCGGTGGAAAAATACAGGCAAGTCTGTTAGCCTAATGCCATGGACGAAACGAAAAGACCGAGTCTCATCCCACCCGGTGGCGAGAAGAAGGTATTGCTGCATTCCTGTTGCGCGCCCTGCTCAGGGGAAGTCATGGAGGCCATGCTGGCCTCCGGAGTCAACTACACCATTTTTTTCTACAACCCCAATATTCATCCCGAGCGCGAATACCTTCTGCGCAAGAATGAAAATATCCGGTTTGCAGACAAGCACGGCATTGAATTCATAGATGCCGATTACGACACGGAAAACTGGTTTGCGCGCGCCAAAGGCATGGAGCGGGAGCCCGAACGCGGCATCCGGTGCACCATGTGCTTCGACATGCGCTTCGAACGCACTGCGCTGTATGCATTCGAGAACGGCTTTCCGGTGATAACCAGCTCTCTCGGCATTTCGCGCTGGAAGAACATGGAGCAGATCAACGATTGCGGCCGCCGCGCGGCAGGGCGTTATGATGGGCTGGTCTACTGGGATTACAACTGGCGAAAGGGTGGCGGTTCCGCGCGTATGATCGAAATCAGCAAGCGCGAGGAGTTTTATCAGCAGGAGTATTGCGGTTGCGTCTACTCGTTGCGCGATACCAACCGGCACCGGCGAAGCCAGGGCCGCCCCCTGATCGAGCTCGGCTCCCAGTTTTATGGTTTCCCGGCGGAGAAGGATGAGCCGTCGAGCTAGCAGCCTGTCCGTGATCGAAAAGCAAAGACCGGTTTCGAGTGCTTTGTTCAAGTTGCTGAATGATCCCGATTAGCCAAGGCCGCAAAGCGCCATGGGGGCGATGTTTCGCCATGAAGAAGACAGCTATTGGTTAACTGGGGCGCGCCATGAGGTAAGTTCGGGCGTGCCGGA
This sequence comes from Nitrosospira sp. Nsp1, assembly GCF_900100985.1. Taxonomy (NCBI): domain Bacteria; kingdom Pseudomonadati; phylum Pseudomonadota; class Betaproteobacteria; order Nitrosomonadales; family Nitrosomonadaceae; genus Nitrosospira; species Nitrosospira sp. Nsp1. Next base: position 107,537 of record NZ_FMUF01000001.1, on the reverse strand, counting down.
AAGCGGGCCGCATGGCCATGCGCATTTGCGATAAAAAAACAAGAAGGAGACATTCAGCATGAGTCTGGAACAATGGTCCGCCGTGGATGCGTATTTTTCGGAGATGCTGATACCCACCGACCCGGTGCTGGAGGCAGCCCTGAAGCATTGTACCGACGCAGGGTTGCCGTCGATAAATGTCGCGCCGAACCAGGGGAAGCTGCTGCATATGCTGGCGCAAATCCGGGGCGCCCGCCGCATTCTCGAAATTGGCACGCTAGGCGGATACAGCACCATCTGGCTGGCGCGGGCGCTCCCGTCCGGCGGCTCGCTCATTTCGCTGGAGGTGAGCCCAGCCCATGCGGAGGTCGCCCGGAAAAACATCGAGGCGGCCGGTTTATCGGATATTGTCTCGGTCATTGTCGGCAGGGCTGCCGATACCCTGGAAAAGCTCGCAGCCGATCATGTAGAGCCGTTCGATCTCGTATTCATCGATGCGGACAAGGAAAACAATCCGGCGTACCTGAAGGGCGCGCTGAAGCTGTCGCGGCAGGGGACGCTGATCATTTGCGACAATGTCGTTCGCAAGGGCCGGGTGATGGATGCGGATAGCAGCGACCCGGACGTGCAGGGAACGCGGCACTTCTTTGAACTTCTGGCCGCCGAACCGCGATTGAATTCGACTGCAATTCAGACCGTGGGCATAAAGGGATGGGATGGTTTGTCGGTCTCGATTTTTACAGGTCCCAGTTGATCGGAGTGTGATTCGGCATGGACCGATAATGTTTCGGCGAGAGGTCAGAAATTAACTTCTGAACAGGTCTCACGCGAGCGTAGCGCGGCCTTGTGGTATCCCCAAGCAGCTTTTTTCCATTGGTTCCCCGGTAGTCCGCAGAGATTGGGCAGCAGGGATAATTTTCGGCCCTTTGCCCATCCGTGGAATCGGTCCCCACTTCTTGATAGTTAATGCAGTCGATGCTCGATCAGTACGTTGCATCAAGCACAAAAACAGACAGTTTTCCTTTATCTTCAGAACGCGAATTGATTTGTATATTTAGTTTGGCCAGGAGTTCTTCCTTTGAGCCTTTGAAAATGCAATTGCTATTGCTATTGCGTTTCCAGCGATCACAATGGAACCATCCAACTAGGTAAATTCCACAAGCTTCACTAGCCAACTTCAAATAACGATCTGAAAGCTGATTTTGCATGGCAGTCAGAAGTTCTTTGTTCCAACAGCCCTTGTTTTCGATGATGACAGAGATGGAGCGTCCATCTTTATTTTTGGCCTCGACTTTAAGATCGGTACGCTCACCTATGCCGTGTTCCTTAAGGTTTCTGATCTGTACTTCTCTGTCGATGACGAATGTTGGTAAATCTCTTTCCAGGAAAAACTTAACGAAATCTGTTACACGATCTTCGCTTTTAGGCCGCCCAGACTTGCCATTATCGGATAGGTCCCATAAAAATGGGGCCAATGGTGTTTGACCATGTAACTTTTCTTGCAAACGTTCCAATGACCCTAGTACTGCAACCTTGAGTTCGGCGCTACTCCGGGCTAGCCGCGCATCTGGGCGATGTGTGTAGGTAATCAATTTAGCCGGAGAAAGCGCTTGCAAACTGGTCTTTCGAAACGATTTCCGTGCTTCATTAAGCATATATTTTAGCCAGTCTCGATCTGGGAATTGATCGCAGATCCTATGTAATGCATCTATGGCGCCTTGTGTACCCAAGCCAGATAAATAGCTAGGACAGTGGTCGCGGATATATCCAATGCGATCACGAGCCGTTACCGAATGAACTTTGCCGTCTTTGCCGTGATAGCAATTATCCTTTGTGACAGGGAAGTGTTCTTCAAGCCAGATATATAACTTGGCTATCTCTGGCTCTGTGAGACTGATCAGAATGCTGCTATCCCTGTTTGAATAATAGGCAAGATCAAGTAGTAAGTTCTCACCGAAAGAAACGTTATCGCATATCATTTCCCAAATAAACTGCCAACTCCTTCGAGGTTGATGGGCAACCAGTGCTTTGGCTGCAACTAGGGCAGCCGTCGGGTTATCAGTCGCTTTGACAAGGCGACACGCAAACTCAAAGGCGGTTTCGTCGTTGTGCTCCAACAGTACGTCCAGCAAAGTTTTTATTTGTTCGTGAGTCAGACTGGGTTTGATTAGAAACTCATGTAGGAGGGCGGCAACATGCGTGTCCCAGATAGCAGCCAGTTCGCTAACTCCATCTGTTCGCCGCGAAATACCGATGTCCCGGCTAATTAGGTAGTGAAAAGTGTCTAATACGGCTTTGGATGCTTTCTCGTACGCAAGTTTTATTATGCCTTGACGTTGTTCATTTGCATTATCAAATCGGTAAGCGACCAGCCATACAGCCCAGCGGGACCATGTTTCTGGAGTCACGACTGTAAGAGATTGTGGAGATTCGTCGAACAGAAGCCGTATTGCCAAGTAGGTGGCGGCATATGAATAGCTAATAGAATTGTCAGGAGGAAATATTTCTTCTTGAGTGAGACATTCATTTCTAAGCCATGCTTCGGCACAACGTAAAATACTTGATCGCTCAGTTGACGTGGCGCGTTGCCATCCCGGAAACTTCGTGATGTTTTCAAAATTCCATGAATAATGAATCGCGTCATCGGGTAAGGACATCTCCCACCACAACCGCATCCAGGCATCATTTTTTCCAGCTTCAAATTCGTGCAAAGCTTCTGTGACGCGACCAGGTGGTGGAGGATCAAGAGGAACAACTTTTTTCCGTTCTCGCTCCAGCTGCTGAGCATGTTGTTCTTTTAGTATCAGTGCAGTTTCTGAATCCAGCAAAATCGGCGCCATAAATCGATCAACGATTTCGGCCAGCGGTGATTCAGAATGAAAAGTATCGTTATAAGCGACGGAAACAACGGCATCCAACCATGTCGCATCAGCATCAAATCGCAGAAAGAAATCAATACATTTTGCCAGTTTGGTCCGCAAACTCAACGATATATTTGTCCGATAGCATTCCACGAGCCAAGTGGCATCCCTAGGTAGAATAATCCGGTTTTCTCCTGCAACTAAGCTCATCAAATCGCGCTTGCTATCGACTTTGGAATGGGTAACCAGCAATGACATAATTGTCACTCTTCTTTTTCCATCATCCTGTTCCAGCCAGCCTATTTCACGTTTGCCGCGCCGGTTAAATATACTTTCATATCTTTCCAGGCAACTCCAAATCATTTCGGCAAATGCGCTCAATACATGGGGGTCATCAAGCTTGTGCCATGCTTCCATCATAATGGTATCTTTAAGATGATCGATCTCAAAGTCTGGATAGTTTTTGCCATTATCGATAATCCATTGAAGGGCAATGATCAGATCACCCACGGAAAAATGCTTCACGAAATCTTTCGGCGTGTAGCGGAAATCACCAAGACAGCCCACATTCTGTGTCTGCAAAATTACCTCAAAGATCTCTTTTGTGGAGATATATGTTGGCCAGAGCGCTGGAATGACAGCCGCCTTAAGCCTGTCTTCCGGGTCATCCCCCGCCTCCCCAAAGGCGATCGGGCGCAGACGGGCAAGTTGGCTGTCATGGGCGAGGTTGGTGGCTGCATGGGCTGCGCTTAATCGAAGATAATGTGCCTCACTCTGGTTTAGTGCTAAAGAGATAAGTTCATATGTCAACTCTTTGATCTCACAAGCTGCAGCAATTTCCATGGCAGCATTGCGCGCAGCATGATATGCCTCCTTATCCAAAAGGTAAGGCCGAAGCTGGTCGACTAAGGCGGGGTGAGCCAGTTTGCGATAATGCTGACGCAATCCTAAATCCCGGTCGAATTCGGCTTTTGTAGCAAATGTTCTGAGTAATGTTGCCGTGAGGTAAGCTTTCTGTTTATCGGTCGTATCCGATAAATCGGTGCGCAGCAAAAGTAGTGATTCCGTCTCTACCAGAGCTGTGAATACATTTCCATCAAGCGCTGCCAACCAGATTGCGGTTTCGGCATATTGTGGTGGGATTCTGCTGTCATCAGGGTGGAGTAAAAGTGGCAGTATCCGGCCGGTGTCAAGTCCGTGGGAGTGCAGATACCAAGCGGCCAAAAATTCAATGTACGACTGGTGGGCGAAACCTATCCTGTTGTTGTCCCGTCCTGAAAAGAGAGCACATTCGATGGTTTCTCGGAACGCATGAGAGTCGAGGAGGAAATCCTGCCCATCAGCATGCTCTATATTGCCTAAGATATCGCGTTCAATGAGATCAGCAGTTTCAGCTTCCCAAGCGTCACCATACCAAATGGTCGACCTGTGGCCGAATACCATTTGGGCAGCGATGCGTCCGGCAACAGCCATGCGTTGACGAGCGTTTAATTTTCCAGTGTGACGTGATTCTATCTTACGGAAAACGTTGCGTTCGTCAGCGAGCATTTGGCAACCAAGCTGATAGAGTTCTGATCGTTGTTTAGGTAGGCCGGCCGATCGGCCAAATAGACCGAACAGCATGTTAAGCGTGTTGGGATGGCTGGCGAGTGGCTGAATTTCCTTGAGTTGGACTTCGTTAGAGAAAGCTTTGCCATCTAAGCCACGGTCTGTGGCGGCACACATGATGTCTTTTTGGCGCAACGGAGCTAACTCGAATATACCTATAGGATCAGCGGCATCGCTTCTGCTCAGCCAAAGCTCGCGTAGTTCATCAGTAAAATGTGCTGGCCAATCAGCCGTTCGGCAGGTCAGCCGCAAGGAAAGGCGATCTCTTGGCAGAACTTTTAACTGGCTGGCCAGAATTCTTACGACGTTGCGAATTGTCAGGCTGCATTCATCCAGACTGTCGAGCAACAGCGTTAAGCGATGATGGCCCCGTCGCCACGCCTGTAATTTTTCTGAATCAAAAACGTCACCGATGAGCCGGGTATCATCGTGGTACTGATTCAGTTCCTTGTAAAGGTAAGCTTCCCCTCTAGCTTGCAAGCGAAAGGACTCTTGTTTCAGCGCAGTGGATTTTCCAATTCCTGGCTCACCTAGGAGGATAACAACCGGAATTTCTGTCAGTTGATTGAGGGGTCGAGGTTGGTAGTCGTTGTAATAGAAATGAGCGTATTCGTTTTCGGGATCGTGCAAGAATCCAAGGCCGTCGAGTGGCAGGGATTTGCCCAAAGGAAACCAGAATCGCGTCCAGTTGTGGCTTGGTTTTGTCACTTATTTCGGATTATCAAGCTACCAGCGGAGCTGGCAGTTCTTCTTTCTGTCCGATTAAACATGTCACCGGTATCGTCATCCCTTGCTCAATCCAGGTCATTTTCAGCGTTCAGTGGAATTTTTGATTAAGGATTTCATAGATGTGGTTGAAGCAGCCTATAGCCTATTATGGGTTCCAGGTCTTTCACCAGTAGGTTTCTTTGTTCTATTAGTGGACAAATACACGCGATCGATTTTTATTATAGTACTGACGAGTAAAATGCTATTGTATTTTTTGTTTGCGATTAGGGGGGTCTTTCGATAGTATTTAATACTAATCGTACTGATAGATAAATGGCAGTTTTTGGTACATTTCAGGATTGACACAACTGCCAGATCAAATGTGCAACATATCGAAGCTTTGCCATCATCCAACCCCCCTCAATTTCTTCCTGGCCACCGCATAACCCGGATATACGCTTCCCACTGTTTCCCAGAACGCCTTGGAGTGGTTCATTTCAATGAGATGCGACAACTCGTGCGCTACGACATAATCCACCAGGTCGAGCGGTTTCTGGATCAGCCGCCAGTTGAGATGAACAATGCCGCGCGAGTTGCAACTGCCCCATAGGGTTCTTGCTCGCGATAATCGTAGTTGTGGCAACGCCACGCCAAGCTTATGTGCGTATAGCACGATGCGTTCGCTGAAACAGGCCATGGCGTGATGACGATACCAGTCCATTACCGCTTTTTCGATTTGGTGGGCGGTCAACATGGATGGCAACGGTAATTTCAGCTGCGTCTCCTCCACCGCTGCGTTCGCTGTGACCGGCACCATTTGGACAACCCCGGCAGGGGTAACCTTCACCTGCCAAAACTCGCCCAGCAATGGAAAAATCGCGCCTTCGATCCATTCGGGCTTGCTGGATTTTTTATTCTTCCATTCGTCGAGTTTTTTTACGATCCAATCGGCTCGTTTTTGCAATACCGATTCGACCCAGCACAATGGTTCTCGCGGCGGAATACGAACCGTTAACCCTTCCCTGTCGATTTTCATGCCGATGGTTTTTCGCCTGCAGCGCATGAGGACATACGCGACATCATTGCCGTTCAGGTTGATGCGGCGTTGCTCGCTTGCTGCAAGTTTGCTTGTCTTTGGACGTTGGTTTGAGTGCGGGTTTAAACTTTGGGGCAGTGGTTTCTTTTCGTCATGCATTATCCTGAATCCGGCAATAGGAATCTTACCAAGTGAAGGTCAAGTAGAAAAAAGCTCTAACAGTCATAGTGCGGAACTGAAACACGATGGAATTAACGGCCGGATTCGCGATTGCCTGAAGTGGGGCTATCGATGCGCTCCACCTCTGCTTCGATCCATGATTCCACGCTGGCGTTGAGGTCGCCAGGTTCCATCCCCGTGGGATCGATCGGCGCGCCGATACTTACGGTAATCGTGCCGGGCAGTTTGATAAGCGCATTCTTGCCCCAGAACCGTCCCGCGTTGTGCGCCACCGGTACGACCGGCGCGCCGGTATGCGTCGCAAGCCATGCGCCGCCAATGCCGTATCTACCTTTTTCGCCGGGCGCTATACGCGTGCCTTCCGGGAAAACCACGATCCAGAACCCCTGCTTGAGCCGGTCTTTCCCTTGCTTGACGATCTGTCTCAATGCTGCTTTTTTCGAACTGCGATCAATGGCGATGGGACTGGTCATCGCTAATCCCCAGCCAAAAAATGGAACCAGCAGCAACTCTTTTTTCAGAACCCACACCTGGGGCGGGAATATCTCCTGAAACGCGAGTGTCTCCCATGCCGATTGATGCTTGGAGAGCACAATGCCAGGCGTTTGGGGAATATGTTCCGCACCGATCACGCGATACCGGATGCCACAGATAACACGGAGCAAAAACAGCATCAGGTGTGCCCAGCCGGAAGTGATGCGGTAGCGGTTGAGCGGCGAGAGCGGAAACGAAGCAAGTATGATTACAAAATAAAGCGGTGTAATGATGATTTGCAATAGACTATATAGCGCCGAGCGAAGCACTACCGAAATCGAATTCATTGTGTCAGCGCATCGACGGCCGCTGAGAGATTCGGAAAAATCTGGGTGTTTTCCGGCAATCCTCCCTTCGCTTTGGTCTTTTTACCTTTGCCTGAAAGTACCAGAATCGGTATGGCGCCGACTTCGGCTGCGGCCTGTAAATCACGCAGCGAATCGCCGATCGCCGGCACGCCGTTCAGCTCCTGGCCAAAGCGATCGGCGATCTCCTTGAACATTCCGGTTGCCGGCTTGCGGCAATTACAATTGTCCGTATTGGCGTGAGGACAGAAAAACATCGCATCGATGCGCCCGCCCACTTGATTGACTGCCTTGCACATCTTGTCATTAATGGCGTTGAGCGTCACCATATCCAGCAATCCCCGGCTGATGCCCGATTGGTTGGTTGCAATGACGACGCGATAACCTGCCTGCGTGAGATGGGCGATCGCTTCGAGACTGCCGGGAATGGGCTTCCATTCATCAGGCGTCTTGATGAAAGCGTCACTGTCATAATTGATGACGCCGTCGCGATCGAGGATGATCAATTTCATTTCAAGCCACCAACCTGGAGATATCGGCGACGCGATTCATGGCATGTTGTAACTGGGCTAATAATGCGAGGCGATTGGCACGCAGCGCCGGGTCCTCGGCATTCACCAGCACATTGTCAAAAAATGCATCGACAGGTGCTTTCAGCACCGCAAGTTCCTGTAACGCCAAACCGAATTCTCCTCGACCGAAGGCAACATCTGCTTTAGGCATCACACTGTTGAGCGCGATATGCAGCGCCCGCTCGGCGGGCTCCTGCAGCAGCTCGGCGTTCACCGTGCCGTTGACTGAACCCTCAACCTTTTTCAGAATATTGCTCACCCGTTTATTGGCAATCGCAAGGCTTTCAGCTTCGGGCAAGGCGGAAAAAGCGCGTACCGCGGCAAGACGTTGCGGAATCTCCATCAATAATTGCGGCCTTTTCGCAATGACTGCCTCGATCTGCTGTATTGAGTAACCTTGTTCGCGCAATTGGCTGGACATGCGTTCGTAGATGAAATCAAGTAACCGGCAAGATTCGGCGTCGCCAAATTTAATCGTGCTATTGAAGACTCCGCTCGAAATTTTGATCATTTCTTCCAGAGAGATCTGGAGCTTTTTTTCGATCAGAATGCGAGTCACGCCCAATGCGTGACGGCGCAACGCGAACGGGTCCTTGTCACCAGTCGGAATCTGTCCAATACCGAACATGCCTATCAGTATTTCCAGCTTATCCGCCAATGCCACGCAGGTGCCGGTCATATTACGCGGTAATTCGTCGCCCGCGAACCGTGGTTTGTAGTGATCCTCGATGGCAAACGCAACATCATCCGGCAACCCGTCGTGCTTGGCATAATAACGTCCCATGATGCCTTGCAGTTCGGGAAATTCACCCACCATATCGGTGAGCAAATCCGCCTTGCATAGCATCGCCGCTTCTCCTGCCTGTGCCGCCAGCGCATTACCCCCAAGGTGCAAACCCATCGCCTGCGCAATTGCCCATATCCGTTCCACCCGCTCCGCCTGGGTGCCGAGCTTATTGTGATAAACGACCTTATCCAGCCCGGCCACACGCGAATAAAGCTTTTTTTTGCGGTCCCGGTCGAAAAAGAATTTCGCATCCGCCAGACGTGAACGCAGCACGCGCTCATTCCCATCGATGACCTGGCTGGGATCGGCCGGCCGGATGTTTGAAACCAGCAGGAATTTATGAGATAGCTTGCCGTTTGCGTCCAGCAGCGGGAAATACTTCTGATGGGTTTTCATGGTCAGGATCAGGCATTCCTGCGGTACACTCAGGAATTCGGATTCAAATTTGCCCATCAGCACGTTGGGACGTTCAACCAGCGCTGTTACTTCATCCAGCAAGGCCTCATCCTCAACCGGTTTCAGACCCTCCGCTACGGCAGCCACGTGAAGCTGTCGCACTATCTCATCGCGACGCGCAGCAAAACCGGGGATGACCGCGCCTTCGCTTTCAAGCTGTTGCGTATAACAGTCCGCATCTCGCAGCACGACTGTCTTGGACCTGGCTTCAAAGCGGTGCCCTTGCGTCTCGCGTCCGGCAGTCAAGCCCAGCACGCCGACCGGTATGATCTCAACGCCATGCAGTGCGACCAGGCCATGTGCGGGACGCACAAAACTCATCGTCGTCCAGCCATCGGACAATTGATAAGTCATCAGTTTGGCGATCGGAAGCTTGGTGATCAAAGTACTCAGAACTTGCTGCAAGTTGACGGCTACAGGTATCCCGACAGCCACATCCGTGTGGAACAGAAATTCAGTCTTTCCCTCAAATTCGCGTGAAATTCGCTCCTCGAAAACGCAGCGATTTACATCATCAGGGTATCCGCAGCTTTGCCGCAGCTTTTTATGAAATGCCGGAGTGTATTCGCCATCCGCACCCACCCCAACCGATACCGGCATGAGCTTTACTTTCCGCGAAGGTTGCAAGGCGATGTCCAGAACGTGGGTGATATGCGCGGCAAGACGCCTGGGAGACGCAAATGTAGTCAGTTGCGAGCCGTCTCCAAGATTATGCAGTTTTTGCAATCCCTGAAACAATAATGTTCCAAATGACTGACCCAACCGTTTCAGTGACTTCGGTGGCAGTTCTTCGACCAGCAATTCTATAAGCAAGCTTCTGGCTGTGTTACTCAAGCGACATTCTCCATCGACTGCTCGACCCACTCGCGTGGCGCCATGGGGAAACCCAGGCGTTCCCGGCTCTCATAATAGGCTTTCGCCACGTTGCGGGCGAGGTCGCGAATTCGCGCCATGTATGCAGCTCGCTCCGTAACGGAAATGGCGCCGCGTGCATCCAGCAGGTTGAACGCGTGCGCCGTTTTCAGCACCTGTTCGTAAGCCGGCAATGCCAATCCATTTTCCATCAGATACCTGGCTTGTTTTTCGTGACCCGAGAAAGCAGTCAACAGGAAATCGACGTCGCTGTGCTCGAAATTGTAGGTGGATTGTTCGACCTCGTTCTGATGGTATACATCGCGGTAGGAGAGTCCTTTTGTCCAGATGAGATCGAACACATTCTCCACGCCTTGCAAATACATCGCAAGGCGTTCCAGGCCATAAGTGATCTCGCCCGTAATCGGTTTGCAATTGATGCCGCCGACTTGCTGAAAATACGTAAACTGCGTCACTTCCATGCCATTCAGCCACACTTCCCACCCCAGGCCCCAGGCGCCAAGGGTTGGATTTTCCCAATCATCCTCGACGAATCGAATATCGTTCTGTTTCAGATCGAAGCCGAGCTCTTCGAGCGAGCCGAGATACAGTTCCAGGATATTGCTGGGAGCTGGCTTCAGCACGGCCTGAAACTGATAATAATGCTGCAGGCGGTTGGGGTTTTCCCCATAACGTCCATCCTTGGGCCGCCGGGTAGGCTGCACGTAGGCCGCTTTCCAGGGTTCGGGGCCAAGGGCACGAAGAAAGGTCGCGGTGTGCGAGGTGCCCGCGCCCACTTCCATGTCATAGGGTTGGAGCAGCGCGCAACCCTGCCTGTCCCAATAATGCTGCAGGGTGAGAATAATTTCCTGGAATGTGCGCATGAAAACGCCTGAGAAATTGTGATAGTGGTTTTAACAACCACAACAGTGGGATTTTACAGGTTTTTACGCGTACCGCGAAAAACCGGCAACAAGGCGATCAAAAGTATTATTCCGGCAAGCCCCCATAGCAGACTATTGCCGAACCGGACATAAGGTGTTGCACCGGTATAGCCCTGCGCCAAGCCATGCAGCGCGGTAGTGGTAAAAATTTCCGCTTCCTGCAGCACGATACCGCGCTCGTTGATAATGGCGGTAACGCCTGTGTTGGTGGCACGCAGCATATAACGGCCGGTTTCAAGCGCGCGCATTTGTGAAATCTGCAAGTGCTGCCGCGGACCGATGGACCGGCCGAACCAGGCATCATTGCTGACGTTGGCGAGCAACGTTGCTTCCGGCAGTTGCTGGATTATTTCCTCCCCGAATACATCTTCATAGCAGATGTTCACTGCGACCCTTTGCCCCGCAATATTCAAGGGTTTCTGGTCGAGGCCGCCGCGCGAGAAATCGGACAATGGAAATACATTGACGACCCAGCCGAACAGGAATTTCAGTGGAATAAATTCACCGAACGGGACCAGATGGTGTTTTCGGTAGCTCTGATCGGGCGAAGTGCCAAAACTGAACATGGAATTATAGAATCCATGGCCATCCTCCGGCACTTCAATCATGCCGACCAGGATGTCTCCGTCATTCTGCCGCGCATGCGCGGCGAGTTGCGCCAGGTAACTTGCCGGCACCTCCTTACGATCCATCGGTATGGAAATTTCCGGCGTGACAATCAGGCGGCTGTTGCTCTCCAGGGTAAGGGCGGCATACCTTTCCAGGGAATTCACGAGTTGATCCGCGCGCCACTTCAGGTCCTGGGAGATATTCCCTTGCAGGAGGCTCACGGTCACCGGCTCGCCTTGTGGTTCAGTCCACCGGATATGCTGCAGGCCGAAGCCGGCAATCCAGATAGCGAACAGTGTGAGCACGTAACTTTTTTTGCGAAATTCTCTTTCAAAAAGCAGGCACATGAGCGCCGAACTGCATACCAGTATCATTGACACCCCATAGACGCCTATTACTGGGGCAAAACCGCCCAATGGGCTCTGCGGCGCTTGCGAATAGCCCAACGTCAGCCATGGGAAACCGGTGAACAATACGCTGCGCAACCAGTCGGAGAGCCCCCACAGCGCGCCGGCAGCCAAAAACCAGACATAAGCTGAAGCGATCGGAAGTTTTTTCAGTATCCAGCCTGTCAGCGCGGGGAACAGCGCGAGATAAGCGCACAGGATAAATAGCGCGAACACCGCGGCCGCCATCGGCATACCGCCAAAATCATGCAGGCTGACGTAAATCCAGGTCACTCCCGCGCTGAACATGCCCATGCCGAAGGAAAAGCCCAGCATTGCCGCATTGAAGGGCGTCGCACTTCTGCGCCAAAAACGGCACAGCAATGCGAGCGTGAAAAGGGGGATCGGAAAAAGATAAAACGGCGCAAAACCGAGAACGGTAAGTGCGCCGACCAGAAAGGAAATACTGAATTCCGTGCGGATTCTATTCAAATGCTTCAATAACTCATCCTGCCAGTTGATATCCAGGGCGGGCCGATTCGCTGGCCGGGTACGTTGGGTACAAAAAAAATAATAGCAATAACGAGCGAACCCGTAAAACTGAGAAAATGTAAGAGAAGCGGTTGGTCACCGCTGGGGCAATACCAATCGGAAGGTCGATCCATCATCGACTTTCGACTCGACCTCCAACATGCCGCCGAGAAGCTTGGTGGCATGGGATGCAATGGAAAGTCCCAGTCCTACTCCAGGGGTGCCATATGTATCACCGCGCCTGAAGGCGTCGAACAGATACTTGAAGTTCTCCGGAGCGATGCCGGGCCCCTGATCGCTGATGCTGACTACCCACTCTCCTTCTTCGCCTTCTGGTCTGCTGCGGGCTATTATTTTTATTTTTCCCATTGAGCTGTATTTTATTGCATTAGAAAGCAGGTTATGCAATATAAGAGTCAGCAGACCTTCGTCGCTCTCTGTTTGAGCTTCCTCCGGTACGTCCACATCCAGCTCCAGTCCCTTGGATTTTGCTTCAGGGTATAACTGCTTCGCGGCGTCCCTCAGCACGAAATTCAAATCCACAGGCTGGATATGGGGTTCCACCGACCCTTGCCGGAGCTGTTCGGCCTGTAGTATTCGGTCCATCCCCGATATTGTGTGCAATATCGCTCGATTGACCGAGTGAATATCCTCCACGCTCTCGGAATATTCCGGAGCCTGGGCAAGCTTTGCGGCGAGAAGCTGCAGATGAAGCGTTGCACGGTTGAGATGATTCCGAACATCATGCGACAAGAAAGAGAGATATCTGGACTGGATCTCGGCAGCGGCTTTGATCTGCTGTTGCAAGTCCTCGGTAAACGTAACCACGCCGCTTTGAAGCGCCGTGTCTATCGCCATGTTCAAGGCCACGGTGCTTCTGGTATCGAGCGCCTCGTTCAGGTGCTCTGAAATTTGTTCCATGATTATTCTACGAAGCAGCTGGTATTCGATAATCAGCTCTTTTATGCTGTAGCTTTCGTGAAAGCGCGTAGAGCCGTGGTTTCTGCTGCCTTCGATGAGTTCGCGGGTTTCACGAGGCTTATTCGACTCGAATACATCGACGATTTCTTGCAGAATCGTAGGCAGCGAATTTTGAAGCTGCTGGAGAGTGAGTTCATCGGCGGCAGGCAGCATGGAACGCACGGCGGTTTCCCACTTCCGTATGATGACATCGGAGCGGGATCGCAGGGCGGAAGCAAGACGGGGAAATGCATGGTACGTCAGTAAATCAAGCGTAAGGTCTTCTGTAGACATGCGGTGCTCGTCTGAAAATGCGCAGGGAGGTTAAATGCCCATGCAACGGATTAGAGGTGGCGGTTCAGATCGGCGCAATTCGAAGAACAACTACGCTAAAGATGTCTCTTGAATTCGAGAAAAAGGCGGATTGCCTGCTGAAGTTTGCGAGCTTGACGTAGCGATTTATCCAGTGCTTCTTGAAGCAACGGAATTATACAATAGCTGTCGCTATGCCGAAACTATGCCGAAAAGTAAACATCGAGCCGCTGCACCCAGGCGGTTTCCGGAGAGGTGCTTGTTACCGGTGCTGCAAGACGCTGACAAGATTGATTGGTGGCTCAACCGATATCGACGGAAACTTCAGCTCCGGTCGATATTATTGGCGCTGCGTTCCCCGTAGTAGCCAAATTTTATGTTAGACTCCATGCCCTCAACGGTTGTGGGGGAAAGCATGCGGAGCGACAAAAGGAGTGTTTTAGCGCAAAAGCCGCTGATGCTGACAAAAAAAAGGTTGCGCTGGCTCATTCTGTTATCCAGTTTTCCCTTGTTCGGCATGATGGCCGCTTTTGGTATCGCGCCGGATACCTCCGTAGAAGAATTACCCATCGAGCAGGTGGTTCTCAGCCTCGAGCTTCCTGAAACTCACGTGACCTCCGACGCCGATATGACATTCTGGCGTCAGGAACGCATCCAGCGTGGGGATACCATTGCGACGCTACTGTCGCGCCTCAACGTGAATACCCAGGACGCAGCCAGTTTTCTCCGGGATACAAGAGATATCAAGGCGGTGCATCAGTTGGTAGCCGGCAAAACGATGCATGCACAAACCACGGCAGCGGGCGAACTGCTTCTGCTTCGCTATTTTCCCGGCGGCAGTGAGCAGCTGGTGATGGAAAAGGCCGCTGGCGCCTTCAAGCTGAGCGAACAACCGGCAATGCTGGAAACGCACATTCAGATGAAGTCCGGTGTAATAAACAGCTCGTTGTTTGCCGCCGTCGACAGCGCGGGTGTGCCCGACAGCATTGCTACCCAGATTGTCGATATTTTAGCGTCTGAAATTGACTTTCATCGGGATTTGCGCAAGGGCGACCGTTTTACGGTGGTATACGATTCGCTCTATGGCAATGGCGAACCCGCTAGAGCGGGTCGAGTGCTGGCGGTGGAGTTCGTTAACCAGGGAACGCCTTACAGGGCCTTATATTTCCAAGCGGACAACGAGGAAAGCGGTTATTACACGCCTGACGGCAAGAGTCTGCGAAAAGCATTCCTGCGTTCGCCGCTGGAGTTTTCCCGCATCAGTTCCGGTTTTTCCAACGGTCGTTTCCATCCGATCCTGAAAACATGGCGCGCTCATAAAGGGATAGACTATGCTGCGCCGACGGGCACCGGCGTCAAGGCCGCCGCCGATGGGATCGTGGCAGTTGCCGGCTGGCAGGATGGGTACGGTAATGTCATCATTCTGGAGCATCAGGGATCCTATTCCACCGTTTACGGTCACTTATCGGCTTTTGCGAAGGGTTTGAAAAAAGGGCAATCTGTCCGCCAGGGCGATATTATCGGCCATGTCGGCTCAACCGGAATGGCTACAGGGCCACATCTACACTATGAATTCCGGTTCAAGGGCGTCCAGCGTGACCCTTTGAAGGTGGCGATGCCGACCGCCAATCCTGTCTCATCCCGACAAATGGCTGCATTCTACGAATATACAAAGTCGTCAATGGCCAGGCTGGATGCACTGCGCGGCACCAGCCTCGCATTCCTGGACTAGTCTTGAGTTAGTCCTTGGCTGGATACCCTCAGACGTCCAGGTAGAAAAATTTGAAAGCCGCTTACTATATTGGACTCATGTCAGGCACCAGCCTGGACGGGATAGACGCGGTGCTGGCCGACTTGAGTCCGTCTCCCCCGTTACTGTTGCACACCTTTTATCTGCCATACGACGCAGCCCTTCGCAGTCAATTGCTGACCCTGCATTATCCGGGCCATGATGAACTGCATCATGCCGCCATGCTTGGCAATGAGCTTGCGCGACGCTATGCGGAGGCCGTAGCCGGTTTACTTGGCGAAAGCGGTGTAGGCCCGGAGGAGGTTGCCGCAATCGGTTGCCACGGCCAGACGGTGCGTCATTGCCCGGAATCGGGAAGAGCTTATACCATCCAGTTGTGCAACGCCGCATTGCTGGTTGAGCTCAGCGGCATCACTGTCGTGGCAGACTTTCGAAGCCGTGATATAGCCGCGGGAGGCCAGGGCGCGCCGCTGGTCCCGGCGTTTCATCATATCTTGTTCACCCATCCTCAAATTCATCGTCTCGTTGTCAACATCGGCGGGATCAGTAATCTCACCAGCCTGCCGCCCCGGGGAGAGGTCATCGGGTTCGACTGCGGACCGGGCAATATGATGATGGACGCATGGTGCCTGCAACATACCGGCAAGATATATGACGAAAATGGCTCATGGGCCGGGTCCGGAAGAATAATACAGGGCCTGCTCGAAAAACTTCTGGGGCTTCCATTTTTTTCTCTTCCACCTCCCAAAAGCGCGGGAAGAGAAACATTCAATCTCGCCTGGCTGGAGGGTTGCTTAACTGGAAAAGAGGCACCGGCGGACGTACAGGCCACCCTGCTACAGTTAACCGTTCTGGGAATTGCCAAGCCGGTACTCGATTATTTCCCAGATGCAGCAGAAATTTATCTGTGCGGAGGTGGGGCGCGTAACAGTATGTTGGTTGCCGCGCTGCGAACAGCACTGCCTGGTAGGAAAGTGGAATTGACAGGCAACCTTGGCATTGATGCGGATTGGCTGGAAGCGTTTGCTTTTGCCTGGTTGGCTAAGCAGGTCATCCAGGGGATTCCCGGTAATCTACCTGCGGTAACCGGCGCCAGGGGCGCCAGGTTGCTCGGTGCAATTTACCCGGTTTAGGTTTGCCTGGCCTCGGTTTACCTGTGATGCAACCATCATTTACAAATAAAAACGGAAGCGCAGGCTTCCGTTTTTATTTGTAAATGATCTTGTTTAAATAGAACAAGCAGAACTGAGCAGAACTAAACAGAAAATGAAGACCCGCAACCGCAAGTGCTGGCAGCGCCTGGGTTTCGGATGACAAACTGCGCACCTTCGGCATTTTCCTGATAATCGATTTCCGCTCCTGCGAGGTACTGGAAGCTCATTGGATCCACCAGAAGTTTCACGCCGTTCTTTTCCATTACGGTGTCGTCTTCGCTCGTCAGTTCATCAAACGTGAAGCCATACTTGAAACCGGAGCATCCTCCACCCGCCACAAATACTCTCAGTTTGAGCTCATTGTTCCCTTCTTCTTCAATCAATTGTCGGACCTTGCTTGCCGCATTGTCGGTAAAGATCAAGGAAACTTGCATTTCCGCGGCCAAATTCGCGTCTGCTGATGCGTTCATATTGATTCGCAAATAAAATTAATCAAGAAAAATTATCCCCCGCTACTAAACAAAGGTCAATCACTGTGGGAAGCCGGTATTAACGTCACCACCTTGTTGTCGAGCTGCATTGTATCCTGATGATGCAGCATTCCTCGAACGGATGCGCCAAGCTGAATCTCCATGGTTTTGTAGTGTATATCTCCAGAGACTCTGGCCTTGGCTTGTAGTTCCACATACTCGCTCACTTGTACGGCGCCGACTACGGTGCCGTTGATAACCGCGTGAGACACCTGGATGACCCCTTCAACGATTGCTTCGTCGCTCAGCACTAAAGTGCTGGGCTTGTCGCCCAGCGCGGTAATATTACCTTTGATATGGCCATCTACGCGCAAACCGCCACTGAAGCTTATATTGCCGTCGATTCGGGTGCTTGCACCGATGAGCGAATCGATCTGGTTCTGGGGTTTTCCTGTCTTTTTCCCAAACATTTTCTCTCCTTCACAAGGACAAATTGACGGTTTGTACCAGCTTAGCCTGGGCCACACCTTTTTCAAACACTTTCACCTGCATACTTTCCACGATGGCATCGGGCGGCACACGGAAGATATCCTCCACTCTCTGGTAAAACTTGAAGCTAACCTCTGCATTTGATATGCCGTTTGCAAGTGGCATCGCCATTTTTTTACCATTTTGCTGGAAATTGATGGTGAACTCCAGACTACCATGGAAATCGCCGGGGCGCTGCTTGCCTTGGACCAGCAGCAAGCTGTAATGATATTCTCCAGGAAAATTGCCTCGTTCAAGTTTCAACCGGCCGATGGAAATTCGTTGTTCGCTTTTTCCGGGAGTTGCTCCAAGATTCTGGAAAAACGCGAGATCCTCTTTCAGACGGGTATTCTCGTGTTCCAGCGTCTTGACCTGCTTGGCGATATCTTCTCGTGCCACGAGGTCCATCTGCAACTGACGATCAAGTCCGGCTAACCTTACACGCAATTCCTCGTTATCTCGCTGAAGGTCGGCGTTTAACTGGGATAGGCGATCCAGCTCATACGTGACTTCATTCTTGTCGAAGCCTGCGAACTTGCGCCCGGCATCATACATTCCCCAGGACAGACCGAGTGCCAGCAGGATAAGCGCGGCAATGGCCAGCCATCGGACATACGCCGGAGTTTGCGGGCGAACCGCCACTCGCGACGCGGATATGCCGGATTTTCTTTTAAACGATTTGATCATAACCCAAGCTTATGCCGTGCGACAGCGAATTACCGAGACACGGCGCGACTAAAAACATTGCCGCAAAGCACTCAAACAAAATGGATGAAGCATTCTCGCCCGGTCGAAATAAAGATTGGGTTGATACCGTTATTTGCCGGGTTAATACGGTTATTGGCGTTGCGTCCCCCATGAGGTTTATTCACCCCGTAGCGGCCTCACCCGGAAGGTGAGCGTCAAATGATATGAAATATTGTTATTAATCATAACACTGATCTATTAAATGAGTGGTCAGCTACCGGATTCAGGTTCAATGAATACTTAAGGCAGTAATGGAGCATGATTGATCGCCAGGGTTTCCGGCAAGCCGAACATGAGATTCATGTTTTGCACTGCTTGTCCCGCCGCGCCCTTTACAAGATTGTCTGTTACCGACAGTATAACTGCTGTGTCGCCGCCTTGCGGGCGATGGACTGCGATACGGCAGAGATTTGAGCCGCGCACTGAGCGGGTTTCGGGATGAGTACCTGCCGGCAGCACGTCAACAAACGGTTCATCAGCGTACCGTTTCTCATATAAAGCCTGCAAATCGGTATCCGCGGCCAGTCTTGCATAAAGCGTGGCGTGGATGCCACGAATCATCGGTGTAAGGTGCGGCACAAAGGTCAGTCCGACCGGACGTGTTGCGACGTTCGACAGGCCCTGCCTGATCTCGGGTAAATGACGATGTCCGGCAACGCCATAGGCCTTGAAGTTATCGGCCGCTTCCGCAAACAGCGTATGGATTTCCGCATTGCGCCCCGCACCGGAGACGCCGGATTTCACATCCGCGATGAGGTGGTCCAGATCGACGATACCGGCCTCGATCAAGGGCAGGAAGCCCAGTTGCACCGCAGTCGGATAACAGCCGGGATTCGCTATGAGCCGGGCACTCCTGATTTTGTCGCGATTGATTTCCGGCAGGCCATAGACGGCCTCCGTCACAAGGTCGGGGCAGGCGTGAGGCATGCCGTACCATTTTTCCCATACCGCCACATCCTTGATGCGAAAATCCGCAGCAAGATCTATTACGCGCACCCCCGCGGCGAGCAAAGATCGGGTTTGCTGCATGGCGATACCGTTAGGGGTGGCAAAGAAGACCACATCGCATTTCTCCAATCCCGCTTCCGCGGGATCGCAAAACTTGAGCGATACCCGCCCGCGCAAATTGGGAAATAGTTCAGCTACGCCAATACCTGCTTCTTTACGTGACGTAATTGCCTGGATGCTTGCTTCAGGATGTTGCGACAAAATGCGCAGCAATTCCACACCAGTGTAACCGGTTCCGCCTACGATACCAATTTTAAGCATGGTGTCTCCAGGTTTTCAAAGGACAGTCAGTTTTCAGACGACGCTTCGGAAGGGAAACCCACCCGTGGGCATCCACTACGCCAGTTGGCTCTCCTGCTTCAACGCAACAATTCCGCTGTCGCCGAAAAATTCTCCGATACAACCTCATTTTCAAGCTGGATATTCGCACGGATCTCAATCGGCGCCTCATACCGGACGAGTTTTTCCATAAGCTTGAGCGTTGGATTTTGAAGCGTTATCCGGCTATTTGTCTTGCAGGGACGCAAATTTCATCGATTGATTATAAGCAACAAATAAAAAAGCCGCCAGAAGCGGGCGGCTTTTCGTATAGCATCGTACGATGCTTATCTCTTCGAGAATTGTTTGCGCCGGCGTGCCTTGCGGAAACCCACCTTCTTTCGTTCCACTTCACGTGCATCACGTGTAACGAGTCCAGCACCACTCAATACAGGTTTAAGCGTCGGATCGAAATCAATCAATGCGCGGGTAATACCATGTCGCACCGCGCCTGCCTGGCCCGATTCACCGCCCCCGTGAATATTGACCATGATGTCGAAACTCGTCAGATTTCCTGTCAGCTCAAGTGGTTGACGGACCACCATACGCCCGGTTTCACGGGAAAAAAATTCGTCGACCGGTTTGTCGTTGACAGTGATCAGCCCTTTACCCGGTTTGATGAATACCCGCGCCACTGCACTTTTCCGGCGGCCGGTACCGTAACTATAGGTTGTGCTCATGGTATCAAGCCCTGACTTCGAGTTGTCGCGGTTGTTGCGCCGCGTGCGGGTGAGAAGCACCCGCATAGATTTTAAGTTTCTTTAGCATTGCGTACCCGAGCGGACCTTTCGGCAGCATACCCTTGACTGCCTTTTCCAGGGGACGACCCGGGAAACGTGCATGCATTTTTGCGAAACTTGTTTCGTAAATGCCGCCAGGATAACCGCTGTGACGATAATAAGTCTTGTTTTCCGCTTTATTGCCGGTGACGCGTAGCTTATCGACGTTGATGACAACAATAAAGTCGCCGGTATCCACATGAGGAGTGAAAATGGGCTTGTGTTTGCCGCGCAAACGATGGGCGATCTCTGCCGCGAGACGTCCCAACACCTTGTCGGCCGCATCGATCACAAACCAGTCGCGGATTACTTCATGTGGTTTGGCTGAAAAGGTTTTCACAAAACCTACCCCTGCTTATTTCGGTAAAGCGGCGCATTCTATGCCAGAGACCTGCGAATGTCAAACTTGAGTATTTTCCCTATAGGCTATAGGGAAAAACCGATTGTCCGCAAGCCGCCTGCTACGGGCGTGAAAGCGAGAAATGACCTTTATCCTCAACCGTTGCCACCAAAATTATTAAAAAAACAGTTATCATTACGCTGCTCGAGATTTGCTGAAATAAGCGAAACCACTGACGCAAAGCCCCATAACATCTTATTATCCTGAGGAGAAAGCCTGTATGTCACAAAAGCACCCCGTCATCGCCGTTACCGGGTCTTCCGGCGCCGGTACGTCGACGGTCAAGAACAGTTTCGAGCATATTTTTCGGCGCGAGACACTGACTGCTGCGGTGGTAGAAGGCGATAGCTTCCATCGCTACGATCGCGAGGGAATGAAAAACGCCGTAAGTGATTCGGAGAAAGATGGCGGTCATGCCATCAGCCATTTTGGTCCCGAAGCGAACGAGTTCGAGAAGCTCGAAGCGCTATTCAAGGAATATGGCGAGACTGGAAGCGGCCAGACTCGCCTGTACCTGCACAATGATGAAGAAGCTGCGCCATATCAGCAGAAAGCGGGTACCTTCACCCCATGGTCGCCGATAAAACCCGGTTCCGATCTACTATTTTATGAAGGTTTGCATGGTGGGGTGGAAAGCGATACCGTCGACGTTACGCAATATGTCGATCTGCTGGTAGGTGTGACGCCCATTGTCAATCTGGAATGGATACAGAAAATCCATCGCGACATGAATGCGCGGGGGTATTCCGCAGAGGCGGTAACCCACACCATTCTTCGTCGCATGCATGATTATGTGCATTATATTACGCCGCAATTTTCACGTTCGCATATCAACTTTCAGCGTGTGCCGACGGTGGATACATCCAATCCTTTTATCGCACGGGATATACCTACCCTGGACGAAAGTTTTGTCGTGATTCGATTCCGCGACCCCAAGAACGTCGATTTTCCGTACCTGCTTTCGATGATTCACGACTCGTTCATGTCTCGCCCGAACACGATTGTAGTGCCGGGCGGTAAAATGGGTCTGGCAATAGAACTGGTTCTGACACCGCTTATTCTGGATCTGGTGAGGAAAAGCCGAAGCAAATAGTCATGTAATATTATCGATAAGGGTGCCCTATAAAAACCCGCTTCAACGGCTTATTTAACCTAAATCCGGTAGTTGGACGGGGTGAAGTGTACGGTTTTTGGGGTGCAGGGCAAGGCGCAACGACGCGGAATGGTCATTCCATTCCAAGGAGTTGCAACGCAGCCATGTGCCGCAAAAACTGTGCAATTCTCCCCGTAGCGCCCTCACCCGGAAGGTGGTGCTAAATAATATGAGATATTGTTATTAATCATAACACTGATCTATCAAATGAGCGGTCAACTACTGGATTTAGGTTTAATGGATGGCCTGTTGTTTTCACACTCACAGCGCTACATAACGCCGCGGAGCTGGAATTTATAGCGGTGCCATATCTTCTTTTTGCCCGACTGCTCCACAAATTGCATACACGCCGCTAACTCCGAGCCCAGCAGTTTTCGTCAAGCTATACAGGACTCGTCGTGCCCGCCTGCACGCCGAGCCTTTACCCAATTTCGGAATTCAAGATTATTCCGGGATACCTTACCGGAAACCCTTTCCATAATGCCTTCTCCTTCTCTTTCCGCACTGAATCTTTCTGCACTGAATCCTGAGCAACGCGAAGCGGTCACTTTGCCGCACCAGTCGGCATTGGTGTTGGCGGGTGCAGGTAGCGGCAAGACACGGGTACTCACTACGCGCATTGTCTATTTGATCCAGTCCAGCCAGGTGAGTCCTCACGGCATACTGGCCGTCACTTTTACCAACAAGGCGGCGAAGGAAATGCTTACCCGCATTTCTTCAATGCTGCCGATCAATACGCGCGGTATGTGGATAGGCACGTTCCACGGCCTGTGCAATCGCATGCTTCGCGCCCATCATCAGGATGCCGGATTGCCGCAGGCTTTTCAGATTCTGGATTCCGCCGATCAACTGGCGGTAATCAAGCGCATCCTGAAGAATCTGGGCGCAGATGACGAAAAATTTCCGCCGCGGCAGGTCCAATGGTTCATCAACAACGCAAAAGATGAAGGGTTGAGAGCATCGCAGGTTGAAACCTATGATGATTTTGCGCGTAAGGCGGTTGAGTTTTACCTTTCCTACGAGCAGCAATGCAATAAGGAAGGCGTGGTTGACTTTGCTGAGCTGCTGCTGCGCAGTTACGAGCTGCTGAGCCGGAATGAAATCATTCGCGAACATTATCGCAGCCGCTTTCGCCATATTTTGGTGGATGAATTTCAGGACACGAGCCGTCTGCAATACAGATGGCTAAGGCTGCTCGCCGGCGAACAGGCTGCTGTATTTGCCGTTGGAGATGACGACCAGAGTATCTATGCATTTCGTGGCGCCAACACCGGCAATATGAAGGAGTTTGAAAGCGACTTTCGTATTTCGAAAATCATCAAGCTGGAGCAGAACTATCGCTCGCACGGCAATATACTGGATGCCGCCAACACGCTGATACGCAACAATAGCGGCCGGCTCGGCAAGAATCTGTGGACCTCCGAGGGCCATGGCGAACCGATACGCGTATATAACGCGCCGAATGATTTCGATGAGGCTGCATTCATCGTGGGCGAAGCAAAATCGCTGCGTGCGGAAGGCGTGGCGTTGTCCCAGATGGCATTGCTCTACCGTTCCAATGCGCAATCCCGGGTGCTGGAGCACGCTTTGTTCAACGCCTCGTTGCCGTATCGGGTCTATGGTGGAATGCGGTTTTTCGAGCGGCAGGAAATCAAGCATGCCCTGGCGTATCTCCGGCTATTGGTCAACCTCGGCGACGACAATGCGCTGCTGAGGATTGTGAACTTTCCTGCGCGCGGTATCGGTATGCGAAGCCTGGAACAGTTACAGGACGAAGCCAGACGGCAAGGAGGAAGCCTTTGGGAAGCAATGATCGAGAAATGCGGAGGTGGAGCGCTTCCTTTACCGGAAGCGGAAGATAAAACCCCTGTGGGACCTGAGTGGAGTAAGGGACCGGAGAAGTCAAAGAAAGGAATTGGTGGTTTTGTCGCGATGATCGAATCCATGCGCCAGGTATGCGAGAAGTTGCCGCTACCGGAGGTGGTGGAACACGTCCTGGAGCATAGTGGGTTAATGGCGCATTATCGTGCCGAACGCGAAGGAGCCGATCGACTGGAAAACTTGAATGAATTGGTCACGGCAGCCGCAAGCTTCGTACATGAGGCGGAAGACGATAGCCTCACGGTATTTCTTGTCCATGCGTCGCTGGAAGCGGGCGAGCATCAGGCTGGCGGTGGAGAGGATGCGCTGCAGTTGATGACAGTGCATTCGGCCAAGGGTCTTGAGTTTCACAGCGTGTTTATGAGCGGGCTGGAAGAAGGCCTGTTTCCACATGATAACAGTCGTAACGAAGCAGCCGGCCTGGAAGAGGAACGGCGGTTGATGTATGTTGCGTTAACCCGGGCCAGGCGCAGGTTGTATTTGAGTTTCGCCCAAAGCCGCATGCTTCATGGCCAGACCCGCTATAACGTTCCTTCGCGGTTTTTGCAGGAAATTCCGGATAACTTGCTGAAGTGGTTGCAACCGCTGCAGAAGGCAGGCATTCGAAATCACGAATCGGGCTCCAGGGATTACGGCCATGGGCATGGCAAGGCAATCCAGCAGCCCGTGAGGCACGACTCGCCGGCATCGCCCTGGCGAGTAGGACAGAATGTCGCGCATGCCAAGTTTGGCGCGGGTGTAATCGTCAATTGCGAAGGAAGCGGCGCGGACGCTCGTGTCGAGGTCAAGTTCAGCCGTGCCGGCACAAAGTGGTTGTCGCTGGAGTATGCAAAACTGGTCGGTGCGTGAAGCTGGATGAATCGGGCGCTTTTGAAGAATTGTTTTGAAGAATTGTTACGCGACCTCCGCCGAATCCTGGAAAATGTCGCGGTAACTCGCATAAATGGAAGCGAACAAGATCGGCGACATGGCCGTGATCACTGCTAGCTGTACTATTAGCGAAGGGCCTAGCAGGACGCTTACCAGCATCATCAGTATTGTCATGACGACTACGAGCGTAATGACGTAAACCTGGAGTGGAACGATATTTTTCAGACAGGCAACAAAGCTGGACCGCATTGCGTCCAACGCCTGCATGTTGCCGAATTTTACCAGCAGTGGCGCGAACCAGACAGCCATCAAAAGTGGGATGGTCAACACGAGCGCCACCAGGGATGCGGAGAGCATATCGCCTGATACATTCCGCAACTCATTCTCATCGACTCTTTTCCCCTCCAGCAACAAGCTCATCAGTACGTCGCCTCCGACCAGCATGAACATTCCAACAATCAGCACCTGCCCCACCAGATAGATTCCTCCTATCGTTATCAACGGAGATGCAGTACCGCGAAAGCCCGCCAGCAAGTGGGCAATCTCCAGTCGGCCACCCTCGTTCAGCGTTTTGCATCCTGCCATCACGCCCGCCAGGAATACCGGGGAGAGTAAAGTGAAAATAAACTGTCCCGCCATCGGAATAAGCGCCAGTGTGGCAGCGATCAGCAGCAAGGTGGCGCACAGGATAATCCATACCAGAGGCGCCCTGCGGAACAAAAGGAAGCCAGACATTATCCACTGCCATCCCTGTTTTGCATCCACTTGCCTGACTTGCATTTTTTATCTCCGATAGGGCTGTGCCTGCCGCAAAGCGTTGCCCCAGTTTTATACTCAGACTTATACTCAGACCCAAACCGGCGTCAGTCTGGCGTGGGTTGATGCATGGTTCTTCAGTATACGCATGAAGTGGGCGGGGTCTTTGATATGAGTGAGTTCACCCATGCGCGGCAAATGATAATCCTGGAGCCGCGATAACCAGAAGCGCAAAGCCGCCGCGCGCAGCATTACCGGCCAAGCACTGCGTTCGTTGGCAGTAAGCGGGCGGGTGCGGTGATAGGCCTGGAGTAAAGACGATGTACGTGCCGTATCCAGTTCGCCATTTTCGTTCAGGCACCAGTCGTTGGCGGCAATGGCGAGATCGTACAGCAAGACATCGTTGCAAGCGAAATAGAAATCGATCACGCCACCCATCGCGTTGTCGTTGAACAAAACATTGTCGCGAAACAGATCTGCATGAATTACGCCGCGAGGGAGGTTTTCAAAACGATACAATGACTGAAAACGTAGTTCTTCCCGAAGAACTTTCGCATCCTCCGCGGCAAGAAATGGCATGACGTCAGGTGCCGTGGCCTTCCACCACTTCGGTCCGCGTGAGTTCTCCATTTTCTCGGGATAGGAAAGGCCGGATAAATGCATGCTTGCCAGGAGCTCGCCGACTTCAGCGCAGTGCAGGATAGTCGGATGTTCCTGGGATTTTCCGTGCAGGCAGCTAACGATGCTCGCCGGTTTGCCGTTGAGTTCGCCAAGAAATTTATTGTCGAGATCCGCGATTGGGCTGGGACACGGAATACCATGGCGTGACAGGTAGGCCATCAGGTTCAGGTAGTAGGGCAAGTCGGAAGCGCTCAGCTTTTCAAACAGGGTAAGAACGTACTTGCCGTGATTGGTCGTGACGAAATAATTGGTGTTTTCGATGCCCGAGGAGATGCCCTGCAGATCGATCAATGACCCGAGAGAGTAGTTTTTCAGCCAGACAGAAAGCTGGTGCTGTGTGACAGTGGTATAGACGGACATGAACGGGAGCAAAGAAGGGTAAGCAACAACAGGACGAAAAAGCCAAGCAGCAACAGGAAGAAGAATCCTGCTGCCTTCATCCCAGATAATTCATTAGGCGGCTCTGCGAGCCTACGCGAGTGCTGGCGGTCAGTTTGCGGTCATTTTCGCCGCTTGCTCGGCGTCCATAGACCAGGCTATGGACTTCTCTCAACCGGCAAAACTGTCTCGCAACCTGCCTCGCCATCATCTCGCGTCCTAATGGATTATCTGGGTTTAATCAAAAGTCAAAACTCGCGTATTACCCACATCGGAGGACGAATGCGCTGGTCGAGGCCGCCGGTGTCATGGGCAGCAAATGATCCGTCTCCGCGGTTATCCATCAGATAATACGGCAGGCCAATACGAGGCGTCACCTTGATCATGTAAAGCTGGCCATTGATCCGGTATTCCTCGATCTGATCCTCCCCGCGCTTTGTGATCGTAACCTGTGGCTCCAGCGAGGCGTCCTCTTCCGCACCCGGTGAAGGCAAGGGCAATTCCGGTGGTTCCGGAACCTCGGGCAAGGGCCGGAGATCCTTGGGCTCATTGGATTGCGCTGCTGCGGGTAGTGCAGAGATCAATAATAATGCAAGAACTATACGACGCATGGCGCCTCCCGGCAGGGTCAGGGTCAATATGTCATTCTATCCGAAATGACCCGCCATTACAGATTGAGTTGGACTTCGCGCTCGGCTGCGGAAGGCTCGAAACCCCGGGTTTCATAATATTTGAATATGGCATCGACCACCTCGCCCGGTTCATCGATCATCTGTATCAGGTTCATGTCTTCCGGACCGATCATGCCTTCTGAGACAAGCACTTGCTGGAGCCAATCAATCATGCCGCGCCAAAAATCCGAACAAACGAGGATAATGGGCATTTTCCGGGTCTTGCCGGTCTGAACCAGCGTAAGCGCTTCCATTAGTTCATCAAGGGTACCAAAGCCGCCCGGTAAGACGACGTACGCGCTGGCGAACTTGACGAACATGTATTTACGCGCAAAAAAATGACGAAAGGTCTGGCTGACATCCTGGTAGACATTGCGGTGCTGTTCATGAGGGAGCTGGATGTTCAGGCCGATACTGGGTGATTTCCCAAAATAAGCACCCTTGTTGGCCGCTTCCATGATACCGGGGCCGCCGCCGGAGATTACAGCAAAACCCGCATCGGATAATTGGCGGGTGATCTGCTCGGTCAGTTTATAGTATGGATGCTCAGGGAGCGTACGTGCACTACCAAAAATGCTTACAGCGGGCCTGATCGAACTCAAGCGTTCCGTCGCTTCGACAAATTCTGCCATAATTCTGAACACGCGCCACGATTCGCTCGCCGACCAGGTCTGTTCCCGAAATTCGTTTGTCATGGTACGGGCTAGCTTGTCTTTCGGGCTCATTGGCAAAAACCTTTGGAGTTAGATGAAAACATTACTGTTGGTTGACGGTTCATCCTACCTATATCGCGCTTTTCATGCGTTACCAGACTTCCGCAACCGCAACAACGAGCCGACGGGGGCGATTTATGGCGTGATCAATATGTTGCGCCGCCTTCACAAGGATTACGAAGCCCATTATAGCGCGTGCGTATTTGATGCAAAAGGCAAGACTTTTCGCGATGACCTTTACGCGCAGTATAAATCGCATCGGCCCTCCATGCCGGACGATCTCGTTGCCCAGATAGCGCCGCTTTATGAATGCATCAATGCCATGGGATGGCCGATGCTGATCGTGGAAGGGGTGGAAGCGGATGATGTGATCGCTACGCTGGCTAAACAGGCTGAACGGGAGAATATGCGTTGCATAATTTCTACCGGCGATAAGGATATCGCGCAGCTTGTGAATCAGCAGGTAACGCTGGTGAATACCATGACAAACGAAACGCTTGATGAAGCCGGCGTGGTGGCCCGGTTCGGCGTTACGCCGGCGCGCATGATCGATTATCTGGCGCTGGTCGGCGACACATCCGACAACATTCCGGGCGTGCCGAAGGTCGGTCCTAAAACCGCGGTAAAATGGCTCACGCAATACGGTACGCTGGACAATATCGTCACCCATGCCGATGAAATCGGCGGCGTGGTCGGCGAAAATTTACGCGGCGCGCTCGATTGGTTGAGCAGGTCTCGCGAGCTCCTCACGATCAAGTGCGATGTCGCCTTACCGGTAAGCCTGCATGGTCTTGGGCTGCAGCCGCAAAATATCGCCAAGCTGGCGGAACTGTATGAGCGGCTGGACTTTAAAACATGGCTGCGAGAGTTGCGGGACCCTGGCTCGGGAGAAAAGGGCAGTGAGTTTTCCCTTTCGCTGGCCCGGACCTATCCGCAAGCGAGTGCGGGCGAGGTACGCGCCGACCGGGTGCCGGTGGACTACCAAACCATTGTTACACCGGCCCAGCTCGATGAATGGATCACGCGTATCGACGCCGCGCCGGTGGTTTCACTGGATACGGAAACCACGGGGCTGGACCCGATGCAGGCGCGGCTCGTCGGAATCGCATTTTCCGTTGAGCCTCACCAGGCCGCTTACTTGCCGTTGGCGCACCAGTATGCCGGCGCGCCGCAGCAACTGCCGCTCGATCTTGTTCTCGATAAGCTCAGGCCCTGGCTGACTAATCCGGCCAAGCTGAAACTCGGGCAGAACCTGAAGTACGATAAGCATATTTTTGCCAGCTATGGCATCGCCTTAAACGGTATCGTTCATGACACGCTGCTTCAGTCCTACGTGCTCGAATCCCACCGGCCGCACGATATGGATAACCTTGCATTGCGGCATCTCGGCATCAAGACCGTCAGTTATGATGAGATCACGGGCAAGGGAGCCAGCCGGATAAATTTTGATCAGGTGGACATCGAACGCGCCTCGCAATATGCGGCTGAAGATGCCGACATCACGCTGCAACTGCATCAACACCTATACCCTGAAATTGCGGCGGATGCAAAGCTTGAACATATTTATCGCGTTCTTGAAATGCCGGCGATGGAGATACTGTTCGACATGGAGCGCACCGGCGTACTACTGGACTTGAAGTTGCTGGAAAATCAAAGCCGCGAACTCGGCGAAAAAATGCTGTTACTGGAGAGCCAGGCGTGTTTAATCGCCGGACAGCCGTTCAATCTGAATTCAACGAAGCAGATTCAGGAAATTCTGTTCAACAAGCTCAAATTGCCCGTCATTAAAAAGACGCCCGGCGGTGTGCCTTCCACGGACGAAGATGTGCTGCAACGGCTTGCGCTGGACTATCCCCTTGCAAAAGTCCTGCTCGATTACCGTGGTGTCGCCAAGCTCAAATCCACCTATACCGACAAGCTCCCGCGTATGGTGGATGCCGCTACCGGGCGGGTGCATACCAACTATGCGCAGGCGGTAGCGGTGACCGGGCGACTCGCCAGCAACGAACCCAATCTGCAAAATATTCCCGTGCGTACGGTCGAAGGCCGCCGCATTCGCGAAGCATTTATCGCATCGCCGGGGCAGAGCATTGTCTCTGCCGACTATTCGCAGATCGAGCTACGCATCATGGCGCATATTTCGCATGATGCGGGGATGCTCAAAGCCTTCGCCGCGGGTGAGGACATACATCGTGCGACAGCATCGGAAGTGTTCGGCGTCACGCTGGAAGCGGTGAGCAGCGAACAGCGGCGTTACGCAAAAATCATTAACTTTGGCCTGATATACGGGATGTCCGAATTCGGACTTGCTTCTCAACTCGGCATTGAGCGCGCGGCCGCCCGGGCTTACATGGATCGTTATTTCGCCCGCTATCCGGGTGTGGCGGGCTATATGCAGCGGACCAGGGAAACGGCCAAGGAAACGGGCTGGGTCGAGACCGTATTCGGCCGACGACTACGGCTCCCGGAGATCAACAGTGCCAATGGCAATCGCAGGCAGGCTGCGGAACGTGCCGCAATCAATGCACCGATGCAAGGCACTGCGGCGGACATCATCAAGCTCGCCATGATTGCGGTGCATGGTTGGCTGGAACGGGAAAATCTTCGCAGCAAACTTATCATGCAGGTCCACGACGAACTGGTCTTGGAAGTCCCGGCAGACGAAATCGAAATGATGAAACGTGAATTACCGAAATTCATGGGTAACGTGGCCGAACTCGATGTGCCGCTGTTAGTGGAGGTGGGTGTCGGCTCAAATTGGGAGCAGGCACATTAAGGTAAAGGACCATAATTGTTTTGCCAGCTCGGCCACTCATCCACGCTGGCAGGCGATCAGGGAAGACTTGATGGAGATTCCGGGCTTTAATGGAAGAACTGCCTTAAACTTGGATGTGGATGTGGATGTGGATGTGGATGTGGATGTGGATGTGGATGTGGATGTGGATGTGGGCATGGCTGGCTTGCCTGATCAGCATGTGGTAATCTATGGGCTCTACGCCTTCCATCCCTATTGGCAAGCGGAAGTAATGCTTGCTAATCCGGCAAAAATTACCGTAAAATCACACCCTTTTCAGTTTTAGACCTCAATAGGCAATATATACATGGTCATTATTCGATTGGCACGCGGCGGCGCCAAGAATCGCCCGTTTTTCAATATGGTAGTAGCGGACTCACGCAACGCCCGTGATGGCAAATTCATCGAGCGCGTCGGTTTTTATAACCCGAGAGCGGCTGAAGGTGAAGAAGGGCTGCGGGTCAAACTGGATCGAGTCACTTATTGGCAATCACAGGGTGCGCAGCTGTCGGATACCGTAACGAGGCTGGTCAAGCAGTTTGGCGCGAAACAAGAAGCCGCAGGAAGTTAGACCGGGCACAGCGGTCGAGCCGATGGTGGTGATGGGGCATATCGTTGGCCCTTACGGTTTGTCAGGTTGGATCAAGGTTTTTCCCTATACCGAATATATAGATGGGCTGGCTGACTACCCGATATGGTGGTTGGGCAGCGGCAATGGCGAATGGCGCAATTTTATAGTTAACGCAAGCGGTGTTCACGGGAACAGATTGACCGCGTTACTTGAGCAATGCGCCGATCGTAATGCAGCGACGGAACTGAAAGGTCTGAAAATTGCAATTCCTCGCAGTCAGTTGCCGGCCTTGTCGAATAGCGGTAAAGACGGCTATTACTGGTCGGACCTGATCGGTCTTGAAATCATTAACCAGCAGGGCGAAGCACTGGGGAAAGTGACCGGATTACTTGAAACCGGCGCCAACGACGTGCTTCAGGTGCAAGATTTGAAAGATCCCGAAAGGGAAAGATTGATTCCTTTCATCAGCCAGGTAATTGTAAAAGTAGATTTGAAGGCGTGCCGGATAACAGTGGATTGGGGCGTGGACTACTAAGACATGGCGCGTGAGTTTGATGTCGTTACCCTGTTCCCCGAGATGTTCGAAGCGCTTACCAAGCATGGCGTGACCGGGAGGGCGAACGGAAACGATATTTATCGTCTGCATACTTGGAATCCGCGTGAGTTTACCGTGGATAATTACCATACGATAGATGATCGGCCTTATGGTGGCGGCCCAGGGATGGTAATGCTGGCTGAGCCGCTTGAAAAAGCGCTTACTGCCGCGAGGAACAGGCAGGCAGCCCTCGGCATCGCGGAAACGAAAGTGATTTATCTTTCTCCCCAGGGACGTCCGCTGGATCATGGCCTGGTTGTGGAGTTGGGCGAGTTACCGGCGCTGATATTGCTGGCTGGACGCTATGAGGGCGTGGATGAGCGTTTGATAGGGCGTCAGGTCGATTATGAAATTTCTATCGGCGATTACGTACTTTCTGGCGGCGAACTGGCCGCGATGGTGCTGATAGACTGCCTGGTGCGGCAGATGCCAGGGGTGCTGGGTGATCCCGAATCGGCGAGCCAGGACTCATTTGTGGCGGGATTGCTGGATTTCCCCCAATACACGCGGCCGGAGATATACCGGGGAAATGCGGTGCCTGAAGTGCTGATGTCTGGCAATCATGCCAGGATCAAGCGGTGGCGTTTACAGCAGTCCCTGGGCAGGACATGGCTCAGGCGACCGGATTTGCTGGCATTGAAAGTAGAACATGGCCTGACGAGAGAAGAAAAGGAGTTGCTGGAAGAGTTCCAGCATATCCACATCACCAATTGAAACCAGGGAATATAAAGTAAGGAGTACAAATGAACCTGATCGAACAACTTGAAAATGAAGAAATCAGCCGTCTCGGCAAGACAATTCCGGATTTTGCGCCTGGAGATACCGTAATCGTTAACGTCAACGTAGTGGAAGGCGACCGTAAACGAATACAGGCGTATGAAGGTGTTGTCATCGCCAGGCGCAACCGTGGTCTCAATTCCGCCTTTACCGTGCGTAAAGTATCCAGCGGAGAGGGCGTGGAGCGGACTTTCCAGAGCTATTCACCGCTGATTGCCAGCATAGAGATCAAACGTCGCGGGGATGTCCGTCGCGCCAAGCTTTATTATCTGCGGGATCGTTCCGGCAAGTCGGCGCGCATCCGGGAAAAGCTTCCCGCCCGCGCTGCGGTAAAGAAGGCGGCACCGAAAGCGAGCCAACCAGAGAGTTAAGCGTAGCCGCTCTTGACGTGGAGTGAGAGCGGCGTTGAATTGCCGGTTGCTACCTGACAGCCTGTCGGGCTCGAAGGATTTCGCCGCTTTTTCGGCCAATAGAATAACTATTGGCCTTCAAAATCCCCCAAAATCCGTCCTCACCAGTCGCTTTCTCGCTTCAATTCTTCAAGTCCGACGGACTTGCTGGATAAGATAGGAAACAGTCGGCCGCTTGATCGGCTTGGTGGCCTTACGCTGTTACACTACTGCGTATTTCGGCTTTCGCATGTTCCTGTCCCTTTGAGGGGAATCATCACCCTTGGGTGGCTTGGGGCGAAACCTGGTCGCCTTTTTCAGGCTTGGACCCAGGTCTGAACCTGATAACTGGCGTTACGCCAGTTATCCCAAAAGCCGGTTATCCCAAAACAACGCAGCAAATAGTCGGCGCTCAGCTTCGTTTCGGCTCCGGCTTGACCTCAATTTCCTTATACCAGATATCGTAGACTTCATCCGGCCATAGCGATTTGATCCAGACGATCACGTCATCGATTTCCTGATTCGTCAATTTTCCATTCCACGCCGGCATACCGGCACCCGGGCTACCGTCCCGGATCATTGTTTCCAATGTTTCGGTTGAGTGATGCCAGGCATGAGCACTACCGTCCAGAGGCGGCGGCGGATATCTGCCGTCAGCCGCCGGTACTCGCCAACCTGGAGTGGCCTCACCATTGGGTCCGTGGCAGCTTGCACAATTTTTGGTATAAGTGGCCTCGCCACGCTTGATTCTTTCCGGGTCCAGCTTACGCGCGGCCAGATTTTTTGGTTGTTCCGCCGGTGCCGGGACAGATGCCGCAGCCGGCGGTTCCGGTTCAGCAACGGGCAGCCCCGATTCAGCAACAGGTGGAGAGGATTCGGCGGTGGGTGACGCTGGCGCAGCGGCGGGTGAAGCAGGTGGTTTGGATTCACCGCAGCTTGCAATGATACCGATTACCGCACTGACGAGAATGAAACGATGCACGTTCAAGGCTGTTTGCCTCCCGCGCCAGCCGTTTCTTGCCCGGCATGTGACGTAATGGTCAGGGCTGCAAAGAAACCTATTGGCGATATCAGGGAAACCCTGCCGGATCTCTCTTTCATGCGCTGGGGGTTAAGGTTACAGGATTTGATACGTTTCATTTCAGCCTCATCACTGAATCTTTTGCGTCGGATGGACGATGCTGGCTGTAAACAGTAGTATCGCCTTGTTTGTTTATTAAAAGCACATCATACGGATCGCTGCGCGCCCCTTCCATACCCGGAGAACCATGAGGCATGCCCGGAGCGGTCAGGCCGATAGCACGGGGACGCTCCTTGAGAAGACGTTTGATATCCTGGGCGGGCACGTGGCCTTCAATCGCATAACCGTCGACCAGGGCGGTATGGCACGATCCGAGGGTCGTGGAAATCCCGGCTCGCTCGCGGGCCTCCTTGTTGCCTACATCATGGGTATTGACCGTAAACCCGTTTGCTCGCATGTGATCAACCCATTTCGCACAGCATTTGCAGGTCGAACTCTTGTAAACCTCGACCGTCGTTGCGGTGGCATGAGCGCCGCTTCCCGCCAAGGCGCCGATGAGGATGGATCCTGCCAATAATGCCTGCTTTGATATTTTCATTTGGTCTCCACTTCGATTGTTCCTTTCATACCCGGAAAATTCATGCCCTTGAAATGCCCTGGCAACGGGCAGGCGAAGTCAACCGTTCCGGCTTCGGTGAAATGCCACACCAGTTCCGCGGTCTTGCCTGGCGCGACGCTGACCATGTCGGGCTCGTCAGGGTGCTCCATATCTGGAAATTTTTTCAGCATTTTATTATGTTTATCGATATCTTCCGGCGTACCGATCATCATCTCATGCTTTTTCTTGCCAATATTATTAAGCAGGAATCTAACTGTTTCACCTTGTTTTACTTTGATTTCCGAAGGCTTGAAGCGGTTATCGACCATTGTTATTTCGACGGTTCGCGAAACCTTGCCGGGATCACCGGGGCTGCCCAGGGAGGGGTCTTTTTCCCCACCATGATGATCATGCTGCGCAAAGGCGGCAGATGAGGCCAAACCCAAAGTTAATGCAGATAGGATCAAAATCTTTTTCATGTGATTTTCCTCCCGGCAGAGATTCGAAGTCCCATTTTCAATATCAACCCAATTGTTATTGGGGATATCTCAATACAAATATAGCAAAAAAAAAGCTCACCGGCCCGTTTTGCCCCAAACTCTGCCAGTTGCGATCCGATTTTCCGTACGCAGGTATGGAGGGCATTCATTTTACATTATTATCCAGACATTATCCGATGGCTGGCTTCCATTCAATGCCTCAAGCCTCAAGCCGTACGCCGCCGACATGAATTAACATCTTGACCGCGGGGATTGGAAAGAGGTAATGTCTTGCCGGAAATAGACTGGGAAGCGGCAGCGGAGTTCCTTTCTTTCAGGCTGGCGGAGCCGATACCCGTTTTGGGTTTTTGGGCATATAGGCAGCGTTGAGCCAATTTCTCGACTCCGCGGATTATACAGGTAGACCTGCGAAGTGCTATGGCTTGAGCCGAACCCGTATCGTCCTGAGCATTTACTTTAAATACAACAAGAATCCGTTATTCCGCTCCCATTCTGCTCGCCTGATCCGTTTATCCAGATGAAACTACAGTATATGGGCAGTTTTTGCTCTCGCCCTCAACGTTCGCTATGCATGTTATTTGGCCTGATAGCCACGTTGGTGCTGTCGGGCTGCCTATCTCCCATCACGCTCAACAGAGCGGTCGGCGCTTATGATGATGCGATAACCAGTGCGGCATCCAAGCAGCTATTGCTGAACATCGCGCGTGCGCATCACCATCAACCCATACATTTTACGGGAGTCTCAAACGTTGCGGCTACGTTTGACTTTCGATTCAATGCCGGGGCCACGCCCGCCCTGGGCGGGTTGGCGGGACCGGTGCTGATGCCAATATTCGGTGGTAGTGTCGCGGAAAATCCGACCATCAGCATTGTTCCCATCGAAGGGGAAGAATTTACCAAACGGATTCTTACCCCATTTCAGCAAAACAAGTTCACCCTACTGCTCCGGCAGCGCTTCGATATTGATCTCTTGCTGAGGTTGATGGCTCAGGAAGTACGAATTCAGCGTTCCATGCAGCATGTCGCCTATCGCAACAGGCCCTCCGATAAGGCGGGCTATGAAATGTTTCGCCGCGTGGTGCTTCACCTCTCGGCCATTCAGGATCAGGATCAGCTTTATGTCGAACCGTTGACCCTGGAGCACACCTGGACCATTCCGGCGGGCTCGGTTACCGCAGAAGGCTTTCAAGCACTGGAGAAAGAGTTTTCCATGCTCTATAACGAGCTGGACAATACTTTCACGCTTCGTAAACAAGTGCCTGGACCTGTCCTCATCACCAACTATGATCCAAATGTCTTGTCCTCTGAAGAACGCACACAGTTGAGCATGGATGCAGGGAACTGGATGAGCAATGATGTTGCGTTTGACATCCGCCCCGGCCTTTTAGGGGGGGAGTGGCCTGTCAGAGGCGTTTTTCGGCTGAGAAGCTTCCACGCCATTCTCAGTTTCCTGGGCCGTTCAATCGGCGAAGAGCTGGAGTATGATGTTGAGAAGGATCCAAGAACCCCCCCTATCGCCAACGATGAAAATCCCACTGCCACAATGGGACTCGTTGTGTCGGACTCAGACCCGAAGGAAGCTGACCTCTCGATCTACTCGCATGGCCGATATTACGCGGTGAGCACAGCGGGGCCGCTCGCCAACTGGAACCGGGACGCCTTTCAGATGTTGTACCTTCTGTTTCAGATGACCGTTACTGATTTACCCCGTGTTGGCGTGCCCAGTATCACTATCGCCAAATGACTTGCCGAAACTGCTAGTCCGTATCCGCATCCCTGGCACATTTCCATAGCACGCTGGCGTCACGGAGCGGATGGCTGATCTCAACCACTTTACGCCGGGATTTAATCCCGTGCTTGAGCGTCACCTGGCATTGGCGCACCCCGAATATTCCGGCGAGAAATTCAACTAGCGCGGCGTTGGCGGCACCTTCTACAGGTGGCGCAGCCAGCCTGATTTTCATGGCATCGCCATGCAATCCAACCGCTTCCGTTTGCTTCGCACCCGGCTGTACATGCAGGGTAAGGGTAAGCCGTTGTCCGCCACTATCACAGCGGTACCAGGTGGAAGATGTTATACCCGGCATCAGAACAGGCGGGAGATTTCGCCTTCCGTCCTTGCCACTACGAACAGCAGCAACTGGATAATTATCAGCACAAACAGTGGCGACAGATCGATGTTGCCGATTGGGGGGATACGTGCCCGGATAACCCCGAGGAATGGCCGGGTAAAACTGTCGAGTACCGGCGCCAGTGCGCTATAGGGATTGAACCAGGAAAGCACCGCCTGAATGATTACCGCCGCCATGATGATGTACAGCGTCATCTTGACGATTTCCACGAGCGCCAGAAGCGCCAGGGCGCCGGCTGCGAGGCCGACAGTCGAGGTGAAGTTGTACCCCTGAAGTATGTACACGCCTGCCAATAATATGAGCTGCGTAAGCCATGCCAGCAGCAACGTGGGGAAATCGATACCGCCGAAGCCGGGGATCATGCGTCGTGCCGGTCGTACCAGAAAATCCGTAATCGCGATGAGAAATTGCGATAGTGGATTACGGTGGGGCGCCCGCAGTAACTGCATATAAAAACGCAGCAGCAGCACCAGGGAAAACAGCCCGAGAAGGGTGTCGAGGAGGAATATCAACATCTGGTTGAGCATTCAATTTCCTGAAATAATCCTAAATCCGGTAGTTGGACGGGGAGAGGTGTACGGTTTTTGAGGTGCAGGACAAGGCGCAACGACGCGGAATGCGACCGCGCAGGGTGGAGCAGTGCCTTCCGCAGGAAGGTGCGACCCCGAAGCGGGATGTGAGCGCCCCCTTGCGTGTGGAGCGCGATCGCGGCATCCCCTGCGCTGCCCGATCCCCACTTCGTGGGGCCCCTCGGACGACGCTTCGGGGCGCCGTTCCATTCCAAGGAGTTGCAACGCAGCCATGTGCCGCAAAAACCGTGCAATTCTCCCCGTAGCGCCCTCACTCGGAAGGTGGGCGTTAAATAATATGAAATATTGTTATTAATCATAACACTGATCTATTAAATGAGCGGTCAACTACCGAATTTAGGATAATAGTCAGCGAAGTTTATATTTTGCCAAACTCATCGCCCAGTTCGCACGAGCGCTCGTTCGCGACATGTATCGCCCGCAGGATGGCGCTCTTGACCCCTTCGTCTTCAAGAACTCGTATTGCGCGTTCGGTGGTGCCCCCTGGCGATGTCACGCGAGCGCGCAGCGTGGCGGCGTCTTCGCTGCTCTGGCTTGCAAGCCTTGCAGCGCCGACGAAAGTATCGATACTCAACTGCCGTGCCTGGGCCGGATCCAGGCCTAGTTCATGCGCTGCCTTTTGCATCGTTTCGATGAAATAAAATACATAAGCTGGGCCGCTGCCGGAGACGGCTGTGACTGCGTCCAGCAATTCCTCATGCGCAACCCACAGCACGGAGCCTACCGCGGCGAGTATGGCCTCTGCATCACCTCTTTCCGCTTCATGTACGCCAGCCATGGCATATAAGCCGGTAACAGCCGCGCCAACCAAGGCCGGCGTGTTGGGCATGGCTCGCACAATACGTGTATAGCCACCCAGCCAGCGGGAAATATCTTTTGCGCGAATACCGGCGGCGATAGAAATAACCAGGTGATTGTTGAGCAGCGCCGCAAGTTCTCGTGCCACAGCGGGTAGCTGCTGCGGTTTTACCGCCAGCACAACCACGTGGCTGTTCGCTACGCCTTGGAAGAGTTCCGCTACCGCCTCTACATTAAACTCTTGCTTTATCCTTTCGCGTCCTTCGGCGCTGGCTTCCACCACGCATATCTGCGCAGGCAGATAACCTTGCTGCAACAGGCCGCCGATCAAGGCGGAGGCCATGTTGCCGCCGCCGATGAAAGTAATGTTCATAGTGACCTTATGTGTACGAAAGTATCAGAAAACTGGATGATATACCAACCGGGAATTTTTAATGAATTGGATCATGAGATACATCTGACTCATGGGTGCATTTGGTATCAGTGAGAGAGTGATCTTCATCCGGCGCCCTGGAGTTTCGCGGTTCTTTAACGTTTCTGTCACCCACGCGCTTCGAGGCAGTCGTTCGCGGCGATCCGCTTTCAGCTAAAACTCGGCATGAACTCTCATTCCATAGATATTTACCGGACCCCGATCCGCGTTAAAGCCCGGGTTGGTAATATGCTGATAGTCGGCGGTCACCCATAGCGAGCTCAATAGACTGAGGCTATAAAAAATATCCACAACGTGTTCAGGACCCCTTTTAATCCGGCCATCGCCGATGAATCCATCAATGC
Source organism: Nitrosospira sp. Nsp1 (assembly GCF_900100985.1). NCBI lineage: Bacteria > Pseudomonadati > Pseudomonadota > Betaproteobacteria > Nitrosomonadales > Nitrosomonadaceae > Nitrosospira > Nitrosospira sp. Nsp1. The sequence goes on along the minus strand of NZ_FMUF01000001.1, from coordinate 68,118 downwards.
CGCCCATACCCAGATACCTGGCATGCTCTCTCGAAATCCAGCCTGCGGCAAACCCAATTCCCATTGAATCCCTTTTACGTCCCCACCGGGAGCCACGGGCCAGAGCACCCAATGAGATTGATCTGTCAGTTGACGTATAGGTATACACTTCGGTTTTGCCGTCGCTGTACATTCCTCGGAAGAACAACCCGATATCGCCCAGCACCTGCTGCTCGAGATTAATCCCTATGCCCATTTTGTTATTGGGTTTGCGTCCCCAGCATAAATCCGGGGCTCCCGCGTTTCCTGATCCATAATTGAAACCGGTACAGGTTGTGGCATTTCTATTAGGGTCGGATTGGAAAGCGGCAATGGCATCATTGAATTTGCCCATATTTTCGTGATTCCTGTAAGCCAGCACCCTTACAGAACCAGGCTGACCATTTAACAGATGCTTATGCTCGAGCTCTACCTGCTGTCCGTAGTAAGTAAATATCCTGCTGTCGATAGGGAGTTGGTTGGGATCGATGGGAACGGCTGTATGACCGAAGCGTATCGCCCAATTATCATGAAAGTATTCACCCACCAGGCCCCAGGTGTATCCTTTCGCATCCGCGGCAAAATCGTAGGCGGCATACGTCATGAAGCCCATGTTAAAAAATTGCCGGCGTAGATCGCCTGAATACGAATTCTTGTCGAAGAAATCGATAACACTGAATTTTCCAACCCTGACAACGAGACGTCTACTATCCACCGTTGTGCCGAGTTGCATCGGATCAGAATCGAGCTGTATGCGGTCTCCGCCAAATCCCCAAGTCTGTTTGAAAAATAATCTGGATGTAAAATAGACAGGAACTTCAGAGCCGCCTTTTTGCAACTCGAAGTTGTGTATTGCTCCACCCAAACCCTTCAAATCGGATAAAGGCCGCGTGGAAATCATATCCGGCGCATAATAAATTTCACCGCCATCCCATGTCTTGAGTCCCAGATACAGCGTAGCGGTTCCGCTAAAGCTTCTTTCGCTTCCCGGCAACAGCGAATTGGGGCTTCCATTCAGATTGGTATACAAGGCTGGGGATGCGCCCTTCCAACTGGAAATATAGGTGAACTGGCCATAGGCGTTCCAGCGTTCATCCTTCAGATCATGCCAGCCCTTTTTTGCCAATACATTCATGAAATCGAATGCGTCTGTAGCGCGTGGGTCCGGCTCGGTCTGCGCCTGAACCGGCACGACGGTAAACAGCATGGAACAGAGAAGAAGTATCCTTACAAGAACTATTTCTCTGATATTTTCTGAACCCTGGCGTATTGTCACAGGCAGGCTGGAATTTGATCGACAATTGGCGTAGATAACTTTTTTAAAGAATATCATTGGCTTATCACTCCAGACGGAGAAGTGGGTTTTTAATCATGCTGCTCAATGTGGCTATCAAATAAGCCAATTGCGGAGACTGATCGAGGTTTACTAAACCCATTCGTAGGTACGTGCTTGGATAGCCCGACGCAGCAACGGCGGTGAATACCGCATCGACGCAGGCAGGTACCCGCGTGGCATCAGACCATAATCATGCAGAAACCTTGGGTATTAAGCCGAAGATTCAACAATCAATGGGTGTATTTTGGGGCGACCAGATTGTTAACGACAGGTGCCACTAACATTGAGATACCACCATCCGCCTACGGCAAGATGATGGCAAGGGAATCTTGCGTGATCTTACCGCGACGGAGCCAGAACGTTATTTTGGCAACTACAACTACCAGAACTAGTGCCCACGAGTGGACTCCATAAAATAGAACGGGGCAGACTATACCTAAAATCACATACGCGAGTAAAGTTAAATTATTATGACTACATAGCCATATAGTTGCTCGGTGAATCGCTATCCCATTCAGTTTATGGTTGCGGCGGTATTCACACCATGTGGTGTATGGCTGCATTTTACCGAGAGGCATCATCATTTCCATAAGTACGAATATTGGAACACGAGCATGCGCATAGAGAAGCGATAACCGGCGCTCACACCCATCGGCATCGCCATGAGCCGCTAGCGCACTCGCCCTGGGCACTTGTTCGAGTGACAGTAGTTGCCGATCCTTCAGGGACGGCGGTTTTTCGACGAGACAAGGCTAAGCATATCCCCTGCCGCTGTTTCGCCGAAGGCGGGAAGCGGCATCCGGGTGTTGGAAATTTACGGTGTTGCCGACGAAGCTGAACTTACCCTGATTGGTTATGTCACCTTCCTCGATCCACCTAAATAAAGAGAGCGCCGCACCAGCGCTCAAGGCGCTCGCCGAGCACGGCGTATCGGTCAAGGTCCTGACCGGCGACAATGAATTGGTAACAACAAAAATTTGCCATCAGGTCAAGCTTGATGTCAATAGCATTTTGCTGGGCTCCGACGTGGAACGCATGCATGGCGGTGGGCATTTTCATTCCCATGGGGCCGTTCGCCAAGTATTTCAAACTGCAAGCTCTGCCGCTTGCCTACTTCCCGATCCTGGCGGCGATCCTGCTGGGTTATATGATTCTGACTCAAGCGATGAAGGGTTTCTATATCCGCCGTTACGGCTGGCAATGAGGCGCGCTATGGAAGCAATCGAAAATATCAACTTTGGCTGACACTACGTTGAGTCTCGCCACCGCGTTCATCATGGGGGGCCTCATCGGCCTGGAACGTCAATTCCGACAACGCACAGCAGGCCTCAGAACCAACGTGCTGGTAGCTGTCGGTGCGGCGCTTTTTGTGGATATGGCTAACCGGCTACAAGGTCACGAGGGGGCTGTGCATGTTATCGCCTAGGTGGTCTCCGGCATTGGCTTCCTTGGTGTCGGAGTTATCATGCGTGAAGAAGGTAACATCCGGGGAATCAACACCGCTGCCACGCTGTGGGGTTCGGCGGCAGTGGGGGCCGCAGCTGGGGCCGGTTTGATCCTGGAGGCACTGCTCGGCACGATCTTCGTCCTCACGGCTAACACGCTTCTGCGACCAGTAGTGAACCGCATCAACCGCCAGCCCAACGATACGCCAAGCGTGGAGATGACCAACACGGTCTATGTGATCGCCAAACGCGAGTGTCGAAAGGAAGCGCTCGCACTGCTGGAGCAGATCCTTGAAGAGGCCGACTACCCGACGAGCGATCTTGTAGTACATGCCTTCGGATCGAGCGAGGTTGAAATCGAGGCCGTGTTACAGGTTACTTCGATTGATGGTGCGGCGAGCGACTGGCACGGGAGGCCTATGTCAGTCAAGCTTTTTGGAGTCCTAGCAGCTCGGAGTAAGTTGCTATTTCCACCCGCCACTCGAATGTCATAAATTCTTTACAAGATCGAGTTGATGCAACTAAAACTTGGCATGAATTCTCATTCCATAGATATTTACCGGACCCCGATCCACATTAAAGCCCGGGTTGGTAATATGCTGGTAATCCGCCGTCACCCACAGCGGCAAATTCAATAGATTGGCGCTGTAAAAAATATCCACCACGTGTTCCGCACCCGCCTTGATCCGGCCATCGCCGACAAATCCATGTAGAAGTGTAGGAAAATATTTCAGTTTTGCCATTGCTGTACATTTCCCGGAGGAACAAGCCAATATTATCCGCCACCTGCTGCTCAATATTGACACCTATGCAGGTATTAAATCTAAACCGAAGATTCAGCAGTCATTAAATGTATTTGGGGCAACCAGGATGTTAACGGCAGAGCATGACATCAAGATACCACGGCATTCAAAATTCAACAGCAGCCGCCAGTCTTACTCCTTAATAGAGGCGCGATCGCTTTTCGTTCGGGCAAAAAAATTCATCGAGTTCAATTATTCTGGCCTGTTTGACAGCGCGGACAATAAAAGCTTGAACGCTGCCCCTGCCGGGTTTGCATGATATTTGTGCTGCATTTACGGCATGGCTGGCCGGTTCGGTGGTATACCCAGTACTGCTGCTGGAAATAGCCGGGATTGCCGCTGCTGTCGACAAAATCGCGCAAGCTGCTGCCGCCCGCTTCAATCGCCAGATTGAGTGTGTCTTTTATGGCCTGTGCCAGGTTTTTGCATTTGCTTAGCTCAAGCTCACCCGCCGGTGTCATGGGATTGATGCCTGCCCTAAAGAGCGCTTCATTCGCATAAATATTGCCGACACCGGCGACGATGCGGCTATTCATCAGCACTTCTTTGATGCTGGCACTACGGTTCCGCGTCCGTTCATATAACAGGGATCCATTGAACGCTTCGGTGAGCGGCTCGGGACCAAGCTGAGCCAATAACGGATGGCGCATGGCATCAGCTGAAGTCCACAGTATTGCGCCGAAGCGGCGTGGGTCCTTGAAGCGGAGAATCGTGCCGTTGTCTAAAGTCAGATCGGCATGGTCATGTTTTTCCGGCGCGGTTATCGCTGCGGCGGGCAGCAACCTCAAGCTGCCCGACATACCAAGATGCAGGATCAGCGCGCCTTTGCCACAGTCGAACAAGAGGTATTTTCCGCGCCGCACTACTTTGTTGATTGTCACGCCGACAAGCGTTTTTTCCAGATCGGATGGCACCTGCCAGCGCAGATTTGGATTCCGTATCGTGACGCGAGCAACGCGATGGCCTTCAAGATGGGGCGCGATTCCGCAGCGGATGACTTCGACTTCAGGCAGTTCAGGCAATTGAGATTACCAAAAATATGGTTCGGCTTATGAAAGAATCACTCAAAAAAAAACACAATACGTCGACTTAAGCGCATCTCCGCCGGATCGATTCAGCATGCTTGGCCGACATGGCGGCTGAGGCGAGCTGTTCGGCCATGAGAATATCATGATGATTCGGATTCGGGCATCCCTCCCTTATCAGCTGATCGCTGTGCTTCTTCATACGATTTGAGAAGGCATTTTTGAATTAACAGAGCCGACGATAAACACATTTACGACATCGTCGTTCTGATGTGCACTTGTGATAAGCGTAAAATATACCTAATATGTGGATTGTACTGAAGGACAGCCTCGTCCTTGACAGCCTTTTTTCGAACGTTGCGGACTTCCCCATGAGCTTTAAGATTTTTGGCGCATTACCGCTGCTTTTCCTCGCTGCCTGTGCGCAGTTTCCTGCCAAGACCGATGTCACGGCGAGCAATCAGTCGCAAAAGACAGGCGCTGGACAGTCGAAATTGCCCAGCCAGGACTTGACTCCTCCCATGCTGTTCGATTTCCTATTGGGGGAGACGGCTTTTCAGCGCGGTGATCCGGCGATCGCTACCCATACTTATCTCAAACTGGCGAGGACCACGCGCGACTCGCGTGTCGCTCAGAGAGCGACAGAAATCGCCCTTCAATCACGCCAACCCGTGCCCGCGCTTGAAGCAGCGAACATCTGGGCAACGCTTGATCCGGATTCGGTCGGTGCCCGCCAGACGCTGGCAGCGCTGCTGGTCAACTTCAACAGGCTGGACGAAGCCCGGCCCCATCTGGAGAAATTGCTGGCCTCTGCCGGAAACAATATCGATGAGGCTTTTATGCAGTTGAATAGCCTATTGGTACGCAGCTCGGACAAAAATGCGACATTTGAGCTGGTCAGGAAACTTGCCGAACCTTATCCAAAGCTGCCGGAAGCGCATTTCGCCGTGTCTCAGGCAGCGTGGCTCGCCAATCGTTTCGATATTGCGCTGGCAGAGATGAGAAAGGCATTGGCACTTCGCCCGGAGTGGGAGATGGCAGCAATTTATGAGGGCCGAATTCTCGCGCGTGAATCCAATGCCAGCGCTATCAAATTTTTTGAACGCTATCTTGAGACTTATCCCAAAGCCAACGATACGCGCATTACCTACGCCCGGTTATTGCTGGCGGAAAAAGATTACACCAAGGCACGCGACCAATTCCAGCAATTGCTGGCGGAAAATCCGGATAACGCCGATGTCGCCGTGGCTGTAGGTTTGCTCTCGATGGAATTGCGGGAATATGGCTTGGCCGAATCCAATTTCAAGAGAGCGCTGGAGCTGGATTACAGAGATCCGGGCCTGGTGCGTTTTTATCTGGGTGGCATTCATGAAAAAACCCAGGATGATGTCACCGCGATGGAGTGGTATCGCTCGGTAACGGCTGGGACCCAGTATCTGCCGGCACAGATAAAGTATGCCATTCTGCTGAGCAGAAAAGGCAAGACCGATGAGGCTCTACAGCACTTGCAGCAATTGCAGGTGACGAATGACCAGCAGCGTGCGCAGTTGATGATCGCCGAGGCGCAATTGCTGCGCGAGAGCGGTGCGTACCAGAAAGCGTTCCAATTGCTGAGTAAGGGCCTCGAAAAACTTCCTGATTCTCCCGATCTGCTCTATGACCGCGCGTTGGCAGCGGAAAAAATCGGTAAATACGAAATCATGGAGCAGGATTTGCGTAAGTTGATCCAATTGAGGCCGGATCATGCTCATGCTTACAATGCGCTCGGCTATAGCCTTGCGGAACATACCGACCGCCTGCCTGAAGCACTCGAACTCATCGAGAAGGCTATCGCCCTTTCTCCTGCTGATCCATACATAATGGATAGCCTGGGTTGGGTCCATTACCGCATGGGCAATCTCAACCAGGGACTCAGCTATCTGAGACAGGCATTCGAAATGGCGCCGGACCCGGAAATTGCGGCGCATCTGGGAGAGGTGCTATGGATGCAGGGGAAAAAGAAAGAGGCGGCAGATGTCTGGCTGTCAGCGCTTGAGACTCATTCTGGTAATGAGGTATTGCTCAGCACAATGAAGAGGTTCATGAAGTAGTATAATGATTAGTCATTCCGGTATTGCGACGAAGCAGTCGGTAATCCGGGTGAGTTCGTCGTTAAAACAAGACCTCGTTTTCTCCCGGCAGGTTTTCATATTCTGCATGCTGTTCATACCGGTTCTTTTTTCGGGGTGCGCCACTCTCAGCACTCATGCCCCCAAAAATGCCGTCCGCACTATCGTTACCGAACCTGTTGTCGGGTTGGCCAATGCGACATCGGCAGATTTCGGGCTCATTGGCAGGGTATCGGTGAAGGGTGGCAAAGAAAGTTTCTCAGGTGGAGTACAATGGCATCATGGCGGCGGAGGCGATGAAATTCTTCTGCTCTCCCCATTAGGTCAGACGCTGGCGCAAATTCAACGCACGCCTGAAGGCGTATACCTGACTACCTCCGAGCACAAGCGTTATTACGCGACTGATGTGGAAAGCCTGACGGAACAGGCGCTGGGTTGGCGGTTGCCCCTCATGGGGCTGCAATACTGGGTACAAAGCCTGAATGCGCCCGCTACGGCATCGGCGATAGACCTTGACATGGATGGGTCCGTGGTGGCTATTCGGCAGGACGGATGGGAGATTGATTATTCGGGCCATGCCCCTGTGGCGCTGACACAAACCGGGCAGTCCGGGACTACATATCCGAGGTTATTGGTACTCAGGCGAAACGGTCTTCAGATAAAACTCATCATAGATAACTGGAACCCAGGGGATCGCTGAAGCACGTGGATTTGATGACCAGACTTGCCTGCCCGGCGCCCGCCAAACTTAACCTGTTCCTGCATGTAGTCGGACGTCGGGAGGATGGCTATCACCTGTTGCAAACCGTGTTCCGATTGCTGGATTTCTCGGATCAGCTTCATTTGGTACTACGGAAAGACAGCTTGGTAAAGTTGCATACGCCAACGCCCGGTGTACCCGAAGACAAGGACCTGTGCGTGCGTGCCGCAAGGTTGCTGCAACAGGAAAGCGGCATTTCTCTGGGTGTCGATATCTTTCTGGAAAAGCGTATTCCGATGGGAGGTGGGTTGGGCGGCGGCAGTTCCGATGCGGCCACGACATTGCTGGGACTCAACCGTTTGTGGGGCCTGGGCTGGAAAAAGAGCCGGCTATTGGAACTGGGGCTCAAGCTGGGCGCGGACGTGCCGGTATTCATCTTCGGAACGAATGCTTTTGCTGAAGGCATAGGCGAAGCGCTTTCGGCTATCGCCTTGCCGGTTGCGTGGTATCTGGTCCTGACCCCACCCGTGCACGTGCCGACCGTGCAGGTTTTTAGCAGCGAGGAATTGACACGAAACACAATCCCAATCAAAATACCGCCCTTTTCCATCGAGCACGGGCATAATGATCTGGAACCGGTGGTATGCCGGCTATATCCCGAGGTGGCGCGCCATCTTGAATGGCTGAAGCAGCTCGATGGCCCCCGGATAACTGCAATGACGGGCTCGGGCGCTTGCGTATTTGCGGAGTTCGCCACAGAGCGGGCAGCAAGGTCGGCGCTGTCGCAAGTTCCATCCGGTATGAATGGTTTTGTGGCACAGGGACTGGATCATCATCCCATGCATGATTTTGCGGAATAGTTATTGGGGAGTCGCCAAGTGGTAAGGCACCGGATTTTGATTCCGGCATTCGTAGGTTCGATCCCTACCTCCCCAGCCAGTTTTCAGGTTTTGAAGTATAAGGAACCTCCGAATAATCCCACGCGCGCTCCACGGAAGGCGTAGTCAGGCTTTCCAGGCCCAGTCAGATCAGATGTGCGAGAGCCACTTGTATTCGCTTGAATCCCTCGGTTCCAGGTTCAGAATTTTCAAACTTATAGCTTCCAGCCATGGCCTACGATAGCTTGATGGTTTTTACCGGCAACGCCAATCCCAAGCTGGCGCAGGATGTGGTGCGGCATCTGAATATCCGTATTGGCCGTGCGACGGTGGGTCGCTTCAGCGACGGCGAGGTAATGGTGGAAATCCTCGAGAACGTCCGGGGCAAGGATGTATTCGTTTTGCAATCCACCTGCATGCCTACCAACGATACGCTGGTAGAGTTGCTGGTCCTGGTGGATGCGCTGAAGCGGGCCTCTGCCGGGCGAATTACGGCGGCGATACCTTATTTCGGCTACGCCCGCCAGGATAGAAGGCCGCGTTCGGTGCGAGTGCCAATCACCGCCAAAGTGGTGGCGAACATGCTGACCACCGTCGGGATAGATCGATTGTTGACCATGGATCTGCATTCGGACCAGATTCAGGGATTTTTCGATATTCCCGTGGACAATATTTATAGCATGCCGATCCTGCTGGGCGATCTTTGGAAAAACGATTACCAGAATCTGGTAGTGGTTTCTCCTGATGTGGGCGGCGTGGTGCGGGCCAGACAGATGGCAAAACGCCTGGAATGTGATCTGGCAATCATCGATAAGCGCCGCCCGAAATTTAACGTTGCCAAGGTAATGAACATAATCGGCGAGGTTGATGGGCGTACCTGCGTAATCATGGATGACATGGTGGATACGGCCAACACCCTGTGTGAAGCGGCCCGGGCTTTAAAGGAGCAAGGGGCGGAGCGTGTGCTCGCTTATTGCACCCATCCGGTACTGTCGGGCAATGCCGTGGAGCGCATCGAGAATTCCGCCCTTGACAAATTGGTGGTCACCGACACGATTCCACTACGTGAGGACGCCAAAGCCTGTACCCGTATCCATCAGTTGAGCGTGGCAAGTCTGTTGGGGGAAACGATGCTGAGGATCAGCAATGAAGATTCGGTGAGTTCACTGTTCATGGAATAAAAAGGACATATCTGCGAATTCGGGGGAAGAGAAAAAAAGAAACATCTCGACAAGAATTCGGAGACCGGTACAAGTTTTATTAATCAGGATCATCTGGTCGCGGATGATCCACATTGTGGAGAAAACAGATGCAAATTGAAATCAGCGCCAGAAAGCGCGTACTGCAGGGCAAAGGTGCGAGCCGCCGCCTGCGTGGTTCCGGGGTCGTCCCGGGAATCATCTACGGCGGAGAAAACCCGGCCCAGGCAATCGAGCTGGATCATAACAATCTGTATCATAAGCTCAAGCTCGAAGCTTTCCATGCCTCCATCCTGTCCATGGATGTGGAAGGCCAGAAAGAACCGGTTCTATTGCGCGACATCCAGATGCATCCATTCAAGCTTCAAGTGCTGCATATCGATTTTCAGCGTGTCGACCCGAACAAGAAAATACACATGAAAGTGCCGCTGCACTTCGTTAACGCGGACATTTCCCCCGGTGTGAAGCTTTCCGGCGGGATCGTCAGCCACGTGCTTACCGAACTGGACATTTCCTGTTTGCCCAAGGATCTGCCTGAATTCATTTCGGTTGATCTGGCCGAGCTAGCCTCAGGAAACACGCTGCACCTGAGCGATATCAAGCTGCCGGAAGGCGTGGAGATCCCAGCGCTCGCCAAGGGCGATAATTTGCCTGTAGCGACCATCGTCATTCCGCGGGGAGTGGCTGCGGAAGAAGCAGCGGTCGTGGCCGCGGGCGATATCCCGACAACGGTACAGAAGAAAGAAGCTCCAAAGGAAGGAGAGAAAAAGGATTCCGGCAAGAAAGACGGGGGAAAGAAGAAATAAACCCTGTAGCTTACGTGAGGCCCGCTGGAGCCATGTCTGTTCCGGCGGGCTTTTCTTTAATGAACAAGCGTATTTCTCCTTCTGTCGGATTCAACCTAAATCCGGTAGTTGACCGTTCATTTAATAGATCAGTGTTATGATTAATAATAATATTTCCATTATATGACGTTCACCTTCCGGGTGAGGGCGCTACGGGGTGAATTGCACGGTTTTTAGGGCACATGGCTGCGTTGCAACTCCTTGGAATGGAACGACCATTCCGCGTCGTTGCGCCTTGCCCTGTACCCTAAAAACCGTACACTTCACCCCGTCCAACTACCGGATTTAGGTTCAATGAAACTCATCGTCGGCTTGGGAAACCCCGGTAAGGAATACGCGGCAACGCGCCACAATGCAGGGACTTGGTGGATATACCGGTTGGCGGATGAATTGCGTATCACGTTAAAAGCAGAAGCGCGGTTTCATGGCTTGTGTGCGCGCATCGGTCACGGCGATTCGGAATTGTGGCTGCTCAATCCCCAGACCTACATGAACGCCAGCGGAAAAGCCGTCGCCGCTTTATGTCGTTTTTATAAAATCCAGCCCGAAGAAATTCTCATAGTCCATGACGAACTGGATTTGCCGCCGGGCACCTCCAGGCTGAAGCTGGATGGCGGACTGGGTGGGCATAATGGTTTGAAGGATATCGCCGCGCATCTTGCCACCAGGGAATTCTGGCGCCTGCGCATCGGCATCGGCCACCCCGGCGATAGAAATGCCGTGGTAAATTACGTCTTGCAGCCGCCGCGCAAGGAAGAAGCGGCACTGATAGATGAGGCTATTCACCGCAGCCTGGCGGTCTGGCCGCTCATCGCGGAAGGAAATTGCCAAGCTGCCATGATGAAATTGCATACCAAAAGTAGTAAAGAATGAAGGGTAAGTCTTGAGAAAGACTGCGCATTCATTTTCTCCTTTTCACCTCTGCCATTCGTGACCGTTTCTGGTCGGTTCGGCATTTACCTCTCCAAATAAGCTATGAGCCTGAAATGCGGTATCGTTGGGTTGCCCAACGTAGGGAAATCAACTCTATTCAATGCGCTGACCAAGGCCGGTATCGCCGCGGAAAACTATCCCTTCTGCACCATCGAGCCTAATATCGGCATAGTCGAGGTGCCTGATCAGCGTCTGGCCAAACTCAGCGCGATCGTCAAACCGCAAAAGATCCAGCCGGCAATCGTCGAGTTCGTCGATATCGCCGGCCTTGTGGCGGGTGCATCCAAGGGCGAAGGGCTGGGCAACAAGTTTCTGGCCACCATCCGTGAAACTGATGGAATCGTCAACATGGTGCGCTGCTTCGTCAATGACAACGTCGTGCATGTAGCCGGCAGTGTTGACCCGGTGTCGGACATCGAGACGATACAGACCGAACTGGCGCTGGCCGATCTCGCTACCGTCGAAAAGACATTGCAACGCGAAACCAAGCTGGCAAAATCCGGCGCCAAGGAGGCCATCAAGCTGGTGACGCTGCTGGAAATGACGCAGGCACACCTTGACCAGGGCAAGCCCGTCAGAAACCTTGGGCTGGACAAGGAACAACAGCAATTGCTGAAGCCGCTCTGCCTGTTGACCGCCAAGCCCGCCATTTACGTGGCAAATGTTGACGAAAAAGGATTCACCGGCAATCCACTGCTTGAACGTGTACAGGAATACGCCGCGCGCGAGGGCGCACCGGTGGTGGTGGTATGCGCAGCCCTGGAAGCGGAAATTGCGGAGATGCCCGACGAGGACAAGAAAATCTTCCTGGACGACATGAACCTGGAAGAGCCAGGACTGAATCGGCTGGTCCGCGCTGCGTACCAGCTGCTCGGCCTGCAAACCTATTTCACTGCCGGCGTGAAAGAAGTACGCGCCTGGACCATATCAAAAGGGGATACCGCTCCCCAGGCCGCCGCCGTGATTCATACCGATTTTGAGAAAGGCTTCATCCGCGCCGAAGTCATCACTTACGACGACTTCATCGCGTGCAAAGGCGAACAAGGAGCCAAGGAGGCCGGCAAGATGCGACTCGAAGGCAAGGAGTATGTGGTCAAGGATGGGGATGTGATGCATTTTCGGTTTAATGTTTGATTCGATCGATGTTTTATGGCGTCCGACGCCGTACAGAAATGCTTAATAAGCCCAGTAAAAACTGGGCTTTGTTGTTGTGCGCCCAGCATGAGCGCATTCTTGTGGGTGAAAATCCCACCGTGAGTTGATCACAGCGAACGAAGCGAGGCGCAACTGCATGAGGGCGACTGGGCGTGGGGAGGAGGCGTTGAGCGAAACTGCGAGCTGATGAAAAAGAACCAGATAGACGGCGCTGCCGGCAGGGCGATCGGACAATAAACCGCGAAGCTCATGTGTGATCAAGGCGAGGTAGCGTAGATCCGGCGGTTGTGCGAGGAAGGAATGCGTTCTTACCTGGGGATATCTCGACTTGTGCCCAAAAGGGCGACGGTGTTGAACCAGGGCGAGAACTCAGCAGGATCGTAGTAGCTGCGAGTTGGGTGCGAAGGGCCGAACGAGGAGAAGTGTTCAAGGCCATGTCGATGCAGCAAGCAAAGTGCCAGATACCCGCGCAAGCGGGGCGGGTGGACGTAGCACGGTGAAGCCGTGCGTAATCCTGTTAGTGACGAAGCAAGCTGCCCGCGACACAGGGCCGGTGCCGCTGCTGGCGGCACTGACGAGGGAGAACTTGAACGGGCGTTCAAGCGGGTAAGAGCCAACAAAGGTGCGGCGGGTGTGGACGGGCTGGATATTACCCAAACGGCTCCCATCCCGACGGTTACGGATCGGCTGATCAGCAAGCGTTGCTGCAAGGGCTGCAACCAATTCTCGACCCAACTTTCAGCGAGCATGGCTACGGCTTCCGGCTAGGGCGACGTGCGCACGACGCGGTACTTCGCCCGCAAAGGGGAGATCAAGTGCAAGGTGGTCGCCAAACCGCTGGCGACGTTCAAACAACGGGTGCGGCAACTGACGCGGCGTTCAGGCGGGCGTAGCCTAGGTGAGATTATCAAGCGATTGCGACCGTATCTGCTGGGCTGAAAAGCCTACTTCGGGGAGCCTGTCAGTTATTTTGTGTGTAAGGTCATGAGATGATATTGAAAGGGAGACACCAAGACCGATACGATGACCACCAAGAGCAGAAAGACCAAAGCGAAGTCCCACAAGCTATTCCCGGATGAACTGATTGATCAACTGCTGCCGCAGATCCAGAATAAGGATGCCGGATCGATTCTGGGTGAATCCAAGGATGTTATCTTGATCATTGGAGCGCAATCTAAATTATAAGTTCCTCAAAGAATGACTCACTGCACTAGTGGTAGTCGTATAAATGCAGACGTCTGCCCTTTTGCCGTAGCACAATGGAAAGGGTAACCCTTTAGCGATAAAAGGACATTCATTGCTTGATCGGGTTGTCGTAGGTACAATCGTTTGCTGAGCATTATTCCTGAGTCGAGAATGACATTTCAAGCAAAAATCGGTGAGCCAACCGCTGGTTGTCCAATTTCCCTTCTAGGTTTTGATCACACAAACCCGAGACTTGTTACGGGAGATATATACAACACAGCGTCTCAGGAAGACATCATCTCGGCGCTAAACGAGATTGCGTCGTTGGATGAGCTCATTACTTCAATATGCGCTAACAAGTACATTGATTTAGAACCGCTGATTGTTATTGGTGAGTCTTCCGGTCCCTTCCGTGTCCTGGAAGGTAATCGTCGACTTGCATCGATTAAGCTCATATTGAACTCTGATCTTGCGGCACGATGCCGGATAAGTCTTCCAAGTGATATTTCACAAGAGGTTTTGGATAGCGTGCAAGAGGTCACTGTTTGGCGAGTTGAGAGTGAGTCTGACGCGCATGCATTTATTGGTTTCAAACATATCAATGGTCCGCACCGATGGGATGCGTATGCCAAAGCGCGTTTTGTAGCTGACTGGTATAAGAAGGAAGCCCTAAAGGGGCTTTCGATTGACGGAATTGCACGTCAACTTGGGGACGATAATGACACAATCCGTGCATATATTAGTAGCATTTTCGTATTAGAACAGGCCGAAAAATCTCGACTTTTTGAAATTTCTGATCGCCACAATAAGGGGAAATTCGCATTTTCTCATTTGTATACCGCACTCGGCCGAACCGAATACCAAAATTTCTTAGGACTTGAGCCAGGATGGAACCGCAGTCCAGCTGTAAATCCGGTTTCTCCAAGAAATGAAGACAAGCTGAAGGAAGTGATTCGTTATATTTACGGCAGCAAGGAGGACTCGGTTGTCCCGTTAGTTCGTTCCCAGAATCCTGATTTAAAGCACGTTGGGGAAGCTATATCACATCCTGTAGCTTTGCAAAGATTGCGGGCTGGGTCTTCATTGGCCGTCGCATACAATGAGGTACGCTCACCCTACGAAGTTTTTAGCGAGGCATTAGGCCAAGCCCATCTAAAGCTAACTCAAGCGGTTGAGGTTCTTCCAAAATATACTGGGGACGCATCGTTAATTGCTATTGCTGACGAGATTGTTGAGCTGGCGGATACGCTTATCACGATTATGAAAAAGAAAACCAAAAGAACTGATCAATAAATAAGGTCCACTATGCCGCTTGCACAAATGCCCCTCGATTGTGAAGTGCATGTTATAGCTGACTGGTTTGAGTTTTACGTTCTGAAGTCCCAATATGAAGCTGCTAGTTTTAGCGATCTTCAAAGGATGTGGGATCGTCGGCGCAATACTGAGGACTCAGCCCCGGACGGCCGTAGAGAAACGTCACGAGCTCGGGATGGCGATGAGCAATTCCTTGAAACCGTTCTGACGGAAGTACGTGAGCGCATCAAGTGTCTTGACGCTGCTTACCCATTTGAATTTAATAAGTCTGGAGAAGGACTTAGGCTGAAATCGGATCTTGAAGTAGGCAATGTTGTATATTTGTTTTGTTTGCTTCTATCCAGTGCGAATAGTTCCGAGATATTTGAACTCGATAAGTTTTCGTACAAATTGGATAACAAAGTACGTGATCTTTTTCAGGCTTGTTCAACTTGGGCTGCCGCTAGTGTCACCAAGGGCTCCGCTTGGTCTTTTGGGTTCCCTCGCCCCGATGGCAGCAATTTTTTAGATAAGCTACGGCAAATATATGAGTTATTCGGCGAAGGGAGGGTCCGTGATAGTCCGCTTCCAGGAGTGTCCTTAAGTCTCAAAGATGGAGGAATCGACATCATTGCGTGGGCTCACCGAGCTGATTTTGCTGCTGGCCGGTTATATATTCTTGGTCAGGTTGCAACAGGTGGAAATTGGCCAAACAAAAGTGTTGTCGAGTACCTGATTCCTTTTCACCACGACTGGTTTTCCGACAATCCTTCCTCCCACCCTACTCCTGCGTTATTTATCCCTTATTGCATTCCAGTGCCTGAGGATGCAACGTTGCAACAACGAATACACATTCTTACCCGGCAATACGGGAATGTGTACTATCGGTACGTGATCCCGAGACTGGCAAATGAAGGTTATGAATTAGCAAAAAATGATACAAACCTTTCAATAGATCGAATAGGCGACTTTGACAGTATTAAAGCTTGGGTTTTGGGTATTCTAGATCGAATGAAACAGGCCATCGCAACAGCGTGACTACGAATTTTAAGAGTCCCTTGCGCTATCCCGGCGGGAAGGTTTCACTGACGGGAGTTATAACGCGAATTATTAAGGATCAACGGCTCGAAGGGGGTCATTTATTTGAGCCATATGCGGGAAGTGCCGCTATCTCTATTGCGCTCATCGGATCGGGGGTATGCAGTTCTGCATCGATTTCCGAGAGGGATCCACTCCTTTATTCTTTCTGGAAATGCGTTTTTACTAACCCATCGAAACTTTTGCACCTGATAAATAATACTGCAATTTCGCTAAGCACATGGCATTCACTCAGACCGCTACTTAATCTTGACGAACCTGACGAGTCACAAATAGATATGCTTGCCTTTTCCGCACTTTTTTTTAATCGCACAAATTTTTCTGGTGTGCTTCACTCTGGTCCGATAGGTGGGCAGTCCCAGGATTCTAATTACGATATAGATTGCCGGTTCAACCGTGATGAATTAACTGAACGGATTGAGTTACTGACGACACTTAGAGACAAAGTTGATGTTCAATTTGCAGATGCACTTGATGTGATAAAAGCGGAAAGTAATAACGACAGAGTTTTATTCTATGTTGATCCACCTTATTTTCTTCAAGGAAAGAAACTCTATAGATATAACTATCGTTTGAAAGGACACATTGCTTTAGCTGACAGCTTACGCAAAGCGAATTTTCCTTGGCTATTAAGCTATGACAATCACGATGTAATTGAAAACCTCTATGAGGATTTTCACAATGTGTATCAGGAATTTCGATATAGCTCCCGACTACCTAAAAAAGAGAGCGAGTTGCTTATAACGAACTTGCCCCTTCAGCACCTCGGCGCAGGTAAACTTAAGCTGGTTGCCGCTTTATGATCCATAAGCCATTCTCATTTCTGCTCGTCCCTCAAAATCCGAGTGATTCTAAGCACTTCCACTTGATGTGAACGCCGCAGGATAACTCAACAACTGACTTTCAGCCGCTTTCTTGGTGGTCTTCTGGTTCGTTTGCGCCTTTCTTCGGTGAAAGGAGAAATGGTATGAAAATAAACTGAACGAGAAATAGTCAAATGTTGTGTATGGCAGCTTAATCAGGCGGCGATTCTTTGATGATTTTCTGCTTTCGTTATGATCCCGTTTTTGAACTGAATGCCAGCAATAACTTTGGCGATTAATTCAGATCCTCGCCGAAGCAGCCAGCGGTGTTCAGCGCTCTTCGCCAGTTTAAATACCATTGATAAAATGCTTGCCCGCGAGACGTAGCCCCGGGTTTTGGCGGTTCGCAGCCGTACTGTCGCAAACGTCGATTCAATCGGATTGGTAGTGCGAAGGTGAATCCAGTGCTCCGCCGGAAAGTCATAAAAGGTCAGCAATGCGTCTTTATCCTTATTCAGACACTCAGCCACCTTCGGGTATTTCGGCTGGTGAGTTTGCACGAATAAATCGAAGGCCAGGTGTGCGTTCTCCCGGGTGTCCGCCATCCAGATCTGATGCAAATCCGATTTGGCTTTGGGGTTGCAAGTGCTTGGGCAGTTTGTTCAACACATTGGCGCTCTATGCATCCAGCAGCGCTGTACACGGGTTTCGCCAAACACTTGCGGCAGCGCCTTCCAGAACCCAATGCCCGTGAAGCCGCGGCGTTTCAAATCCAGCAATACTTCTTTCCACGATTGCTCGGATTCCCGAAATCCGTCCACCAAAACGACCAATTCCTTCTTGCCCTCAGCCGTGGTGCCTATGATCACCAGGATGCATTGGTTTGCCGCTTCCAACCGCACACCAAAATGGATGCCATTCACCCACCAATACACATACTGCTTGTTGCTTAAATCCCGGCGCATCGCGCCCCAAGAGGGATGCCAGGGCTTCAGAAAAATCGCCTGTCGAGATGCCTTCCAGGTACAACCAGGGCAGCAGTTCCTCAATGGTCTTGGTACGCCGTAAGTACGGCGGCAGAATCGAGGAGGTAAACCGAACCTTGCTTGCCCGATCCCGCACCCGTGGGGCCGTGACCGGCACGGCACCAATGCCCGTCTGAATCATGCGCCTCGGCAGATATCCATTGCGCACCAGGCGGGCGTGGCCGATTCGTCCTTCTGATCCCGGTGCCGCTGGAGAAACTCCGCCACTTCTACCTCGATGGCTTGTGCCAACAGCGTGCGCGCCCCTTCGCGTAATACTTCCGTCAATACATCGCGAACCTCGTTCGCTACCCCTGGATTCTTTAGTTCAGAAACGTTATCGTTACTCATGGCGTATTCACTCCTTGGTAAAAGGTTGATGATCTTGATCGAACATCAAGAATACGCCGCCTTTTTATCTTATGTCATACACAACATTCAAGCATAACTCAAACTGAACTTACCTACGTCATGACCTAGAGCTAGCGCGGTTTTCAGAGTATAAAATGCGGGCGGAAATAAGAGCACCCACCCCATCGGCCAGGGCTTCAATATCCGAGTAAAGAGAGCGGGCGAGCGACTGGCCCCAACCGGGAAGTTGCCACTGTCGGAGCATGGATCGGACTACCTGTAACAATATAAGCACACAGAAGTTATTACTCAATGCTTGAATAGCGAGAGGAAATCCTTTCTTCTTTTCTGATTACCCCTGTTTTACCTGCTCCATACTTCTTTCAGTCTCTTTTAGTTCTGATTTCGGGTCAGCCAAGGCAGCACCTGCGGCTGGGTCCTCAGACCATCCATCAGCGACAGTATTCTCCAGTTTCCCTCCGTTAAGGAGGCGGTGACAAGCTCCAACGCCCTCGTGGCGAGGGAGTCGAAAATCAATAATTAATAAGAGCGCACTGCGCAATTGTACCGCCAGGCATCAACTGACCTGTATTCCGGGGCGACCCGGCATCCAAGTCAACTTGATCCATTCAACCGGGAGGTTTCCGAAATTCGTCGATAACTTGTGACTCTCGCTCATAAGGATTAGGTGTTGGCGTACACGTTGACATTCAAAACTTTCATGCAACGCGAGGCAGCAGGAGCGCGGCGGATCCATGAGATATCCCGATTCATTAATCAAGAGGGGAGATAAATCTTGAAAATCAAAGTTCTATCCTGTATTGGCAGCATTCTATCCACCTTGGCCTTGCTTGCGCCTCCGGCTTTAACTGCCGCCGAACCCGTGCTCGTGGACCAAGGCACGAAATGGACAGCCTCAGATCGAAAGGATTTCTATAGTCGTGACCAAGGGTCACGTATCATGCCGTTGAGCTGGATTTCCGCACTGAAGCAGCCAAATGGCCAGCCATTCATGGCTGAAAGCCTTGGCCGATACGGCTACCTACCCAATAAAACCAGTAAGCCCGCAGGACTACCTATTGGATTTACCGTTGCCAGCGGAAGCGAAGAGCAGGAAATTGGCATGAATTGTTCCGCCTGTCATACCCGCCAGATTGAGGTTGACGGTACCGCATATCTGATCGATGGTGGGCCGGGAATCGTCGATTTCCAGAGTTTCCTGGCTGACCTCGATGTCGCCGTGAACGCCATCCTGACAAATAAACAGGCGTTCGCGGATTTCGCGCATGCTGTACTGGGTTCGTCGGCGACCTCAAAGGAGAAGGAGACGTTGCGAGCGGCAGTGAAGGCCTGGTATTTGCCCTATCACACGTTGATGGGGGGGTCACTTCCTGAGCAGCCCTGGGGGCCGGCGCGACTCGACGCCGTATCGATGATCTTCAACCGGCTCGCCGGCCTCGATATTGGTTCTTCGCCTACTCGCATGATCCCTGAGAACATTCAGCCAGCCATCGCGCCGGTACGCTATCCGTTTCTCTGGAATGCCGCAATTCAGGACAAGACCCAGTGGCCTGGTTTCGCCAGCAATGGCAACGATATTCTTGGCCTTGCCAGAAATCTTGGAGAAGTTTACGGCGTGTTCGGGATTTTTCGTCCAAAGAAAGATGCGCGGCATCTGCTCGGAATCGACTATCTGCACAAAAACTCAGCTGAATTTCAGGGGCTGGGCGCGTTGGAAGATTTAGTAAAAAAAATAGGTCCTCCCAAATGGGTATGGAAGGTGGATCAGGCGCTTGCCGATAAAGGCAAGGAGATCTTCGCCCGTAATACTGGACAGGGTGGTTGCGCCGATTGCCATGGCATCAAACCGGGGAAAACTCAGTTTCTTAACCAAAAAACCTGGGCCACGCCCGTGATGGATGTCGGCACGGATTCCAAGGAGTACGAGGTTCTCGGCCGGACCGTCAAGACGGGTGTGCTTGACGGCGCGAAAATTCCGCTTCTCGCCAAGCCGCTAAAGCCCGTCGATACTGCCTTCAATGTTCTGGGAACAGCCGTTCTCGGCTCCATCCTCCAGCACTACGTGCCCGTTCTTATGAAAGCCGAAGACCAAGCTCGGATGAAGGGTGCGCAGTCTCCTTTTCCACCGGAAACAGAATCTCTTCGTGATGCGTTCATTGCGCCCGTAACGGCTGCCGCTGCCGCACCATCTTACGCTTATGAATCGCGCGTCCTCGAGGGTATCTGGGCGGCTGCTCCCTATCTTCACAATGGATCAGTCCCCACGCTGGTGGAGTTGCTGAAACCAGCGGCTGAGCGGGTAAGTTCCTTCAAGGTTGGTCCGGCATACGACACAGTTAATGTAGGCCTTGCCATTGAGCAGACCAAGTTCGACTATACGCTGGAGACTACGGATTGCAGCGATCGAAATTCCGGCAACAGCCGCTGTGGCCATGAATTTGGTACTACACTTTCGGCTGACGAGAAAAAGGCATTGCTGGAGTACCTCAAAACGCTTTAATCGAGCCATATCAAACACTGCTTCTTCGATATCGAAGAAGCAGTTTCCAGTTTAACGTCCGTTTGCCGTTCGCGTCTTTTTGACATTTCGAGAAGTATCAGGAGTTCCGAAAATCCTCAAGGGGGGACCGCACCCCGTATCACTGATGCGCACTGCTGAGGGGCCGAGCCCGAGGACAAGCGCTACCACGCGATTACCAGGGCCATTTTATCGAGGTGTGCCGGCGTGGGCGTCAATTATTGCCTATACTTTACTTGTATGGCCCGATAAATCGTGACTGAATGAAATTTCAAAATCAGGTGCAAGATAAATATGGAGGAGTTATGAGATACAAGGTTCTTATAGCGCCTGCCGAACCGTCGGTAGACGATCGGCCTAACTACAGCGGAGTTCTAGCTGATTACGACATTGAAGCCGACTCGGAAACTGAAGCTGGAGATTTGGCGTTCACTCGATTTTGTCAGGAAAAACCTTATCATTCTCTCAATCGTGACGATTACATCATAAACGTGCACTGAAACTGCACTGAAACGTATATGTCGGACCTGATCTGCGCCCGATGCAAACGCTGTAGATCTGTCTGAGAATACCCCATCCATTTTCAATACCCGCATACCCGACATTTTTCTGGGGGTGCCATTCTGTTTTATCGCCGATTTCTACCGTAGATCGATCGCACAAACTCCGTATCCCGGCATTAATCCGGGCGCATTCGTATATATCTGGCAGCCCATCTTGTAATCTCCGCTTGCAGCCCATATTTTCCGGTTAAGCAAGTGGTTGAGGTATAATTTCATTTTTTCTATTCCGCTGTATTGGAGGGCTGTCATGCCGATCTATGAATACCGTTGCGGGTCCTGTGGTTTTGAAAAAGAATATCTGCAAAAGGTGAACGATGCGCCGGTTGCGGCGTGTCCTTCGTGCGGCAGCGATGCTTATGTCAAGCTTATTTCCGCTGCGGGTTTTCAATTGAAGGGCAGCGGCTGGTACGCTACCGATTTCAAGAATGGTGCAAAGCCAAAACCGAAATCCGATGCGGAAGCGTCAGCCGCTGTCAAGAGTGAAACCGGACCTGCGGCAACACCAGTTGCGGGTACCGCGTGCCCGGCCTGCCCTAGTGAGTAAGTTCCCAATCCCCTGATATGAAACGCTATTTCATTACCGGGCTTCTGATCTGGGTGCCGCTTGGCATTACCGCCTGGGCGTTGAGATTTCTCATTGGTACCATGGATCAGTCTCTGCTGCTTTTGCCGGAGAACCTGCGTCCTGAAGCGTTTGTGGGCGTATATGTGCCCGGTGTCGGTACGGTGTTAACCTTGCTGGTGGTATTTCTCACCGGCTTGCTGACGACCAATATCATCGGCCAGCGGCTGGTGATATTCTGGGAAGGTGTTTTATGGCGCATACCGGTCGTAAAATCGATCTATTACGGTGTCAAGCAAGTCAGCGATACGCTATTTTCCAGTCAGGGGGAGGCGTTCCGTAAGGCATTGCTGGTGCAATATCCGCGTAAGGGTTCGTGGACCATTGCGTTCATGACCGGACATCCGGGCGGCGATGTGGCCAACCATCTCAAGGGAGACTATGTGAGCGTCTATGTGCCGACTACGCCCAACCCCACTTCTGGATTCTTCCTGATGATGCCGAAAAGTGATGTGATCGAGCTCGACATGAGTGTGGATGCGGCATTGAAATATATTATTTCCATGGGTGTCGTCGCACCCAGCAATGGTAAAAAAGACGCTCAATCACAGGCAGCGCTGCTGCATGGCAGCGGCGCTGCCAGTTCCGCTTCAAGCGACAAATCCTGATTTCTTATTCCCCCAATTACAGAGCTGTCATGCGTACTGACTACTGCGGCCTCATTGATGCCAAATATCTGAAGCAGAATGTCACCCTCTATGGCTGGGTGCATCGCCGTCGCGACCATGGTGGTGTCATATTCATCGATCTGCGTGACCGCGAGGGGTTGGTACAGGTGGTATGCGACCCCGACAATGCGTCCGCTTTTCAAAGCGCGGAGAAAATTCGCAACGAGTTCGTACTCCGAGTTACCGGCACGGTGAGGCCCCGTCCGACCGGCACAGTCAACCCCGACCTCGTCAGTGGCGAAATTGAGGTGCTGGTACAGTCCATCGAGATACTCAATGCTTCGCTTACGCCACCGTTTCTGATGGATGACGAAAACCTGAGTGAAGCCGTGCGTCTGGAACATCGCTATCTCGATCTGCGACGTCCGAAAATGCAGGAAAACCTGCGATTGCGCTACAAGGTGGCGATGGCGGTCCGCGTATTTCTCGACCAGCACGGCTTCATCGATGTTGAAACGCCGATGCTGACCAAATCCACGCCCGAGGGTGCGCGGGATTACCTGGTGCCGTCCCGTGTCAACACGGGGCATTTTTTTGCGCTTCCGCAATCGCCGCAGTTGTTCAAACAACTCCTGATGGTCGCCGGATTCGACCGTTACTACCAGATCACCAAATGCTTTCGCGATGAGGATTTGCGCGCCGATCGCCAGCCCGAATTCACCCAGATCGATATCGAGACGTCTTTCCTGAATGAAGCCCAGATCATGGCGCTGATGGAGGAGATGATTTGCGGAATATTCAAAAATACAATGAATATTGATCTGCCAAATCCCTTCCCGCGTCTGGCATACGGGGAAGCGATGTCCCGGTACGGTTCGGACAAACCGGACTTGCGTGTCTCGCTGGTTCTGACCGAGCTCACCGATGTGATGCGGGATGTGGAATTCAAGGTCTTCCGCGAAGCTGCTCTTAAAACCGGGGGCCGAGTGGCTGCGCTTCGGGTACCGGCGGGTGGGACATTATCCCGCAAGGAAATAGATGACTACACCAGTTTCGCAGCAATATATGGGGCGAAGGGGCTCGCATATATCAAAGTCAACACGCTGGAAAAAGGTCTTGAAGGCCTGCAGTCGCCGATACTGAAGTTTCTGCCAGAGGCAGTGATACAAGTTATCCTGGAGCGTACGGGCGCGGAAGATGGCGATCTCATATTCTTCGGTGCGGACAAGGCCCAGGTGGTGAATGAGGCGCTTGGCGCGTTGCGCGCCAAGGTCGGGCATGACCGTGGACTTGCCGAATCCGGTTGGAAGCCGCTATGGGTAGTCGATTTTCCCATGTTCGAACGCGATGAGGAAGAAAACCGCTGGAAAGCCTTGCATCATCCGTTTACCTCTCCCGCGGACGGTCACGAAGACCTGCTGGAGAGCGATCCCGGAAATGCATTATCCAGGGCGTACGATATGGTGTTGAATGGCTCGGAAATTGGCGGTGGTTCAGTGCGTATCCATCGCCAGGAAGTACAGTCAAAGGTATTCCGCGCTCTCAATATCGGGGCCGATGAAGCGCGTGAGAAATTTGGTTTTCTGCTGGAAGCATTGCAATATGGTGCGCCACCGCATGGCGGCATTGCATTTGGACTCGATCGTATCGTTGCGATGATGACGGGTTCCGAATCAATCCGCGATGTCATTGCTTTTCCAAAGACGCAGCGTGCACAATGCCTGCTGACGCATGCGCCCAGTACGGTGGGTGAAAAGCAGTTGCGGGAACTGCATATCAAGCTTCGCAATATGTAAGCTGTAGGCGCCAAAGTAAAATCCTGGTGCGTGGTCAGCGGAGATCCGGATTGAAAACAATGCGCTCCGCAGGTGGAGCAATTTTCCAATCTCTATTCCTTGCGAAATCTTCGCGGTGAAAATTTATAAGACACCGATTTCCGTCCTGGTAATCATCCATACGCCGGATAGGCAGGTTCTGTTGCTGGAGAGGGCGGATCATCCCGGGTATTGGCAATCGGTTACGGGGAGTCAGAATCAAGGCGAAACGCTTCTGCAAACGGCAGCGCGCGAAGTGGCTGAGGAAACCGGACTGGATGCCGGTCGCTACGAATTGACCGACTGGAACATTCAGAACGAATACGAGATTTATGAGGAATGGCGCTGGCGGTATGCACCGGAGGTGACGCACAATACCGAGCATGTTTTCGGCCTGCTCGTGCCGAAGCCGGTTCCGGTCTCGGTGGCAGCAAGAGAGCATCTCCGCTTTGCCTGGTTTCCCTGGGAGAACGCAGTGGAAAAGGTCTTTTCCCCGACTAACGCGGAGGCGATACGAAAGTTGGCTTCAGATAAAAGCGACAGAAAATAATCGCAGCGAAAATCCATACCTGGAGCCTGGTAGAACCGATAGTCAGGATATTGGTCTGATAAAGTATTTGCCGGGCAGCCTTTGGATAGCTATCCGAGTTTGCCGGCATGATCCTGGCAAGATAGCGTCCGGAATGAGATGTAATAAAAAAAGAAATGCCCTGTGCAGATGATCGCGTCAACGGCCTCATCATATGCTTGTGAATTATTCCGGCTTTAACGGCTCAGTTGCATTGCAGTTGCCAACTTGGCGCTTGGTAAGCGATCCACACAGGTTCTATTAGAGGTTGTCTAACCGTTTCTTGAGGAAAAAACAGGAGTAGCCATGCCAGCGGAAGCTATTGCATTTGAACGTTTTGATAACTTGAAAGATGACGACTGCGCACAGCGTATTGTGGAGGCTAAAGCCACACTCGGAAAGCGTGTCGTAATCCTCGCCCATCATTATCAGCGTGCGGATGTTTATAAGCATGCCGATCTCACTGGCGATTCCCTGAAGCTGTCGCGCCTTGCCGTGGAAACGGATGCGGATTATCTGGTGTTTTGTGGCGTCCATTTCATGGCCGAAGTGGCGGATGTTCTCTCCAAGCCGGAGCAGGTTACCATCCTGCCTGATCTCGCGGCCGGTTGCTCGATGGCGGATATGGCAAGTCTTTCCAAGGTGGAGCGTGCCTGGCGCGAGTTGTCGGAAGTGCTCGACCCTGATGAGGCGGTCACGCCCGTGACCTATATTAATTCGGCCGCTGATCTAAAAGCCTTTTGCGGCGAGCACGGCGGCATCGTCTGCACTTCCAGCAATGCGACAAAGATTCTGGAGTGGTCCTTTTCGCGCCGGGAAAAAGTACTGTTTTTTCCGGACCAGCATCTGGGACGCTGGAGCGGCCACAAGCTGGGGATCCCACTGGACGAGATGGTGGTGTGGGATTTTGATGAGCCGCTGGGCGGGCTTACACCGGAGCAAATCAGGAAAGCAAAAATCCTGCTATGGAAGGGGCATTGTTCGGTGCATCAGATGTTTCAGCCGCAGCACATACTGCGATTCCGCAATCAGCATCCGGACGGAAAGGTGATTTCACATCCGGAATGCAGTTTCGAGGTATGTAAAAATTCTGATTTTGTTGGCTCTACCGAGTACATCATCAAGACCATCCGCGAAGCGGAGGCGGGAACCCGCTGGCTGGTGGGTACCGAGCTGAACCTGGTCAGCCGTATCGCGGAGGAGTTCAAATCCGAAGGGAAAATAGTGCAGTTCATGGCCTCGACAATCTGCATGTGCTCCACCATGGCCCGCATCGATCCGCAACATCTGGCGTGGACGCTGGAAAACCTGATCGCGGACAAGGTCGTGAATCAGATCAAGGTGCCGGCTGCCGAAGCGGTACTTGCAAAATTGGCACTGGAACGGATGCTGGAGGTTTCAATATAATGAAAAAATACGATTCCTCCAAGGAACCGGAAATGGATATTGGCGGGTAGCATGCATATCAATTTTCCGGGATAAGCTGACGTTCACCATATGCTCAATACGCTGCATATCGCGACCTATAACATTCACAAAGGTTTTTCTCATTTTAATCGGCGCGTAGTGCTGCATCAGTTGCGCGACGGCTTGCGCGCGCTTGATGCAGACATCATTTTTTTGCAGGAAGTGGTCGGCTTCCACAAGGGGCACGCGGCGCGTTTCGAAAACTGGCCATGCAACCCCCAGTACGAGTTTCTCGCCGATTCGGTCTGGTCGGATTTCGCCTATGGAAAAAACGCGGTATACAATGAAGGGCATCACGGCAATGCAATTCTAAGCCGTTACCCTATCATGCGATGGGCCAATCTCGATGTTTCGGCGCATCGTTTCGAGAGCCGGGGCCTGCTCCATTGCGAGATCGATGTTCCTGGCTGGCCGGAAAGGCTCCACTGCATATGCGTGCACCTGGGGCTGTTCAAGAGAGGACAATCGCAGCAATTGCAAGTGTTGGGGCAGCATATCGAGCAACTGGTGCCCCGACAGGCGCCGCTGGTCATTGCCGGAGATTTCAACGATTGGCGCGAAATAGCGAGCCGGGTTCTGGTTGAGCGATTCAGCCTGATCGAAGCTTTTGAGTCGACTGAGGGGAGAGCCGCGCGCAGCTATCCCTCCGCGTTGCCGTTGTTCCGGCTCGATCGCATTTATGTGCGAGGGTTCCAGGTAGAAAAGACGCAGGTGCATCGGGGTCATCCCTGGTCGCAAACTTCCGATCATGCTGTGCTGTCGGCGAGAATGACGCTTAGATGACGTCACTGGAACCGCACAGCCAGATCACCGCTGCTGCTGCGCTGCTAAGGGCGGGCGGGGTCGTGGCCTTTCCCACCGAAACGGTTTATGGCCTTGGGGCGGATATCTCCAGCCCTTCCGCGGTACAACGTCTATTCGAGATAAAAAAGCGGCCGGTGGATCATCCCCTCATCGTTCATTTTGCCGGTTCATCCCATTTGCAACGCTGGGCGCAAGAAGTTCCCGAACAGGCTTGGCAACTGGCCGAATACTTCTGGCCGGGGCCGCTGACTTTGATATTGCGGCGCAGCCGACACGTGCCGGAAAGTGTAACGGGAGGTCAGGATACGGTTGGATTGCGGGTGCCGGATCACCCCGTCGCGCTTGCCTTATTGAATGCACTGGGGCCGGAGAAAGCGCTTGCCGCACCGTCTGCCAACCGGTTTGGGCGTATAAGCCCTACAACGGCGGCTCATGTGCGGGAAGAACTGGGTGAGTCGGTGGATATGATTCTGGATGGCGGTCCATGCCGGGTTGGCCTGGAAAGCACAATTGTCGGCTTTGACGGCGAGATGGCCGTCATATTGCGGCCGGGCGGTATCCCGTTGCCGGCGCTGGCAGAGGTATTGAAAGGCAGGGTGATACTATCCGGACAAGAGAAGCGCGCTGTACGCGTGCCAGGTGCGCTCAAGTCTCACTATGCGCCGGAAACGCCGCTGGAGCTTTGGCATTCGGAATTATTATCCCATCGTGCTCTCGAACTCGGGACAAAAGGATTGCGCATTGTGATAATAGCGTGGTCCGACCGGCAAATGGATTACACCGAAAATAAAAACATCGCCCATTTTTCCATGCCTGCTGAACCAGCGGCATACGGTCGCCTGTTGTATGGAACGTTGCGCCGGTTCGACGACGAACGGTTCGACCGCCTGCTGGTGGAAGCGCCTCCGGATAAACCAGGCTGGATGGCGATCGCGGATCGGTTACAGCGCGCCAGTTGTGCCGCGCAGCGCGATGATTGAAACATGTCGTGCCATGGCAAAGAATATCGAAAATAAAGCGACAAGATGAAGGAGATAGTGATGAATAGCGCGGTTCGTGCGGTACTGTTTGACGTTGACGGCACATTGGCTGATACCGAGCGTGACGGACATCGTCTCGCTTTCAATGCCGCGTTCGAAGAGTTCGGCCTCGATTGGGAATGGGAAGTCGAACTTTATGGTGAACTGCTGGCTATAACAGGCGGAAAAGAGCGCATTCGGCATTTCATGGAAAACCATGCACCTGCGGAGCTGAGCAGGAGCGGACTGGATGACTGGATAGCCGGCTTGCATAAGGTGAAAACGAAGCATTATGTGAATTTGCTCGAAGACGGCGGAATTCCGCTACGTCCTGGTGTAGCTCGCCTGATTCATCACTTGCGCGATACGAATATAAAAATGGCTATTGCGACTACCACGACACCGGAAAACGTAACCGCACTTTTGAAATCTACGCTGGGGGAGGATTCCCCCGGTTGGTTCGACGTTATTGGTGCGGGAGATATTGTTCCCGGAAAAAAACCTGAGCCGGATATTTATCACTGGGTACTTGATCAACTGGGGTTGCCGGCGCAACAATGCGTGGCAATAGAAGATTCCGAAAACGGGCTGAGAGCATCGCTCGCTGCAGGGCTCGATACGATAATCACCATCAGCGATTACACGCGACTACAGGATTTTAGTGGAGCGGCGGTGGTATTGTCGGATCTGGGCGAACCAGCGCAACCATTCACTGTACTAGAGGGGAATCTGCCTTTCACCGGTTGGGTGGATAGTGCACTACTGCTGAGTTTGAAGGGTGAATACCGCGAAAGGCCATAGAACCGCCTGCAATAATGGTTACCCGCTTCAACCGAAATCGACGTCCGAAATTGGAATTGTCATCTGGAAGAGGTAGTATTGGCTTTGATTGCTGGCAAATCATCACAGAAAAATAAAATGCTGAATCCCCGCACCACTATTTATTCCCACCGGATGCTTCGACTCTTTGAAGCTGCGGGACTCATCGTTATCGCGTTGGCCACGATTTTTGCAGGTTATCAGGAAACCATGCTGATGGTACACAACGCCAGAGTTACGCTCGCAGATTTGCTGCTGATGTTTCTCTATCTTGAAATCCTGACGATGGTGGGGTTATATTTCGAATCCGGCAAGCTGCCGGTACGATTCCCTCTTTACATCGCCATGGTGGCGATGGCGCGATATGTGACAGTTGATATCAAGGAGATGGATAGCATGAGGCTGCTCGGTGTCTCCGTCTCGATTGTGCTGGTCGCGTTGGCGGTTCTGGTTATCCGTTTTGGGCATGTGCGTTATCCCTACCTGGAAGACCTGGAGGATCTGGAAGATGCGACATCCAGAAAAACGCATCTCCGCGAGTGAACCTAAATCCGGTAGTTGACCGTTCATTTAATAGATTAGTGTAATGATTAATAACAATATTTCATATCCAACTGCCGGATTTAGGTTGAAATGAAGGGCACTAAATGAACAATCCCGTGGTTGGCGTAATAATGGGTAGCAGTAGTGACTGGGAAGTCATGAAGCATGCGGCCGATATATTGAGTGAGTTTAATGTACCTTACGAGGCCGAGGTGGTTTCCGCTCATCGTACCCCGGATCGTATGTTCGAGTATGCGGAAACCGCGGTCAAGCGTGGGCTCAAGTGTATTATTGCCGGCGCGGGCGGTGCGGCCCATCTCCCTGGAATGATTGCCGCCAAAACTATCTTGCCGGTGCTGGGTGTGCCGGTTACTTCCAGACATCTTAAAGGACTGGATTCGCTTCTTTCCATTGTGCAGATGCCCAAGGGTATCCCCGTCGCCACCTTCGCCATAGGCGATTCAGGTGCATCCAACGCGGCATTGTTTGCCGTTGCGCTGCTGGCGGTGGAAGATACAAAACTCGCAACGCGTCTTGCCGCATTTCGCGAGACTCAGGCAGCAACGGTCGCGGCATCGACACTACCTGAATTATGAACATCAGGCCGGGAGCGATGCTTGGCCTTCTGGGCGGCGGCCAGCTCGGCCGCATGTTTATCATGGCTGCGCAGAGCATGGGCTACCGCGTCACCGTACTCGATCCGGCAGAAGGGAACCCATCGAGCAGCGTGGCTGACCGCCATCTGCATGCGGATTATCTCGACACCGATGCGCTGGGTGAACTCGCATCCACCTGCGCGGGCGTTACCACGGAATTCGAGAATGTTCCCGCTGAATCTCTTCGAATACTGGCTGAGCATTGCGTGGTCAGTCCGGCAGCGAACGGTGTAGCGGTTGCGCAAGATCGCATTCTTGAAAAAAATTTCCTTGCGGCGAACGGGTTGGGGGTCGTGCCGTATGCGGTAATACAGAATTCACATGAATTGCATAAATCGCTCGATCTGGATGAGGCATCACCCCGAAAGCGTCCGGAACTGTTCCCTGGATTATTTCCGGGTATTCTCAAAGTCAGCCGTTTCGGTTACGACGGCAAGGGACAGGTACGGGTAAAAAACGCAATAGAACTGGATCATGCGCTGAGCGGAATGAACGGGGCTGCATGCGTGCTGGAGAAACTGTTGTCATTGGAGTGCGAAGTGTCCGTTATCGTATCGCGCGGATTCGATGGCGAGGTAAACACTTTCCCCGTATCGGAGAATCAACATCGTAACGGCATACTCGATGTCAGCATTGTTCCAGCCAGGGTATCGGAGACTGTCGTTCAGAAAGCACGTGAAATCGCGGTTCGCGTCGCGGAGAAGCTCGATTACCATGGCATATTATGCGTGGAATTCTTTGTGCTGGCCGATGGCAGGTTGCTGGTGAACGAAATTGCTCCGCGTCCCCACAACAGCGGCCATTACACTATTGATGCCTGCGTCACCTCGCAGTTCGATCAACAGGTGAGGATACTTTGTGGCCTGCCGCTCGGCAGCACCGCCATGCATGGGGCGGCGGTGATGGTGAATTTACTGGGTGATCTGTGGCAGCGGGGAGAGCCGGAATGGGAACAGTTGCGCCGGTATCCCAATGTCAAATTACACTTGTACGGCAAGCTTGACGCTCGGCCAGGACGAAAAATGGGGCACTATACCGTGCTCGCCGAGACGGCTGAAGCCGCGTTGCAGCTTGCGCTGGAAATCAAGCAATCGCTAGAATCCCAGCATCGTGCCGCTATATGAAAATAGTGCCTGCATAGAGATAACCATGAGTAATCAACCTGTGCTATTTGAAACATCGATACAAAGCCTGCCTCTTTTGCATCGGGGCAAGGTACGCGACATCTATGCAGTGGATGAAAACAAGCTCTTGATTATACAGACTGACCGGGTTTCCGCATTCGATGTGATCCTGCCAACGCCGGTGCCGGGCAAGGGAAGATTGCTGACTGCGTTATCCGGCTTCTGGTTTGAAAAACTCGCTCACATAATCCCCAACCACCTCACCGGCATTTCACCGAAATCTGTTGTAGCGGAGGGCGAGCGCGAACAAGTAGCCGGCCGTGCGTTTGTGGTGAAGCGGCTGAAGCCGTTGCGGATAGAAGCCATCGTTCGAGGCTACGTCGCGGGTTCCGGATG
Organism: Nitrosospira sp. Nsp1; assembly: GCF_900100985.1. NCBI lineage: Bacteria > Pseudomonadati > Pseudomonadota > Betaproteobacteria > Nitrosomonadales > Nitrosomonadaceae > Nitrosospira > Nitrosospira sp. Nsp1. The sequence goes on along the minus strand of NZ_FMUF01000001.1, from coordinate 36,376 downwards.
GAAGGATTACAAAAAAAACGGAATGATCTGCGGCATCACGCTCCCCTCCGGATTGCAGGAAGCCGCCAGACTGCCGAGCGGAGCGATCTTTACGCCCTCGACCAAAGCCGCGCAGGGAGCGCATGACGAAAACATTTCTTTTGCCGAAGCGGAAAAGCTGCTAGGCAAGGAGCTTGCTGCGCAGGTGCGCGAAAAGGCAATCGCCCTGTACACGGAAGCAGCGGATTATGCGATTACAAGAGGCATTATTATCGCCGATACCAAGTTTGAATTCGGCCAGGATGACGCGGGCGGGCTTTATCTCATAGATGAGGCGCTTACTCCCGATTCTTCCCGCTTCTGGCCGGTCGACCAGTATGCGCCAGGGAAAAATCCACCCAGCTATGACAAGCAGTTCGTGCGTGACTGGCTCGAGACCCGGGACTGGAACAAGAAAGCCCCCGCTCCTGCGCTACCGCCCGATATTCTCGCAAAAACTGCCGAAAAATATGAAGAGGCGCTAAAGCGCCTGGTATTCAGCGCTTGACGCTGAGCGCTACAGACTTATAAGTTACTGCTGCAAGGTGATGCCGTTCAAAAAAAATGGCAGCAATGAGCGCAGCGTCACGCTTTATTGGTCTGCTAGAAAAGTCCAATCAACATCTTCGTTCCCAGCAAATAAAGCAGCACCACAAAAATCCGCCTGAGCGTCGAAGTTCGCATGCTATGCGTCATTTTCGCGCCTAGCGGCGCGGTCAGCGTACTGGCCAGCACCACCCACCCCAATGCGGGTAAATAAACATATCCCAGGCTATATTCCGGCAGCGGTTGTGATTGTGCCATGCCATTAGCAATATAGCCGATGGCTCCTGCCACAGCAATGGGGAAGCCTACCGCGGCCGCCGTGCCGATAGCATGTTGCAACTTGACATTGCAACTGGAAAGAAAAGGAACCGTCAGCAAGCCGCCGCCGATCGCGACAAAGCTCGAAATCACGCCGATTATGCTGCCCGCCCCAAACATCCCCGCACGTCCGGGGAGCTTACGGCTGGGTTTGGGCGTAATTTTGAGCAGCATCTGGGTAGCTGCAAAATAGATGAACACAACAAAAAAAATACTGAGAATCCGGCTGGGCAGCATGCTCACCAGTGTGGCACCGCCGAGCGTGCCAACGATAATTCCCGGTGTTATATATTTCACGACCTGCCAGTTCACCGCGCCGTGAAGATGATGGGTACGAAGGCTGGAAACCGAAGTAAATATGATGGCAGCCATCGTAGTGCCGAGGGCTAGATGGAGGATACGGTCGGGAGGAAAATGTTGTGCACTGAAAATGAAGGTGAGTACCGGTACGATGATCAACCCACCGCCGATACCCAATAGCCCGGCAAAGAAGCCAACGACCGCGCCTAATATCAAATAAACCGGCCACCATTCCACGTTAAATTTTGTGGGGATTGATGTTCGGTTTCAGAATTTCCAAACGACTTCCGGGTTTGACGGGTCCTCTCCATAAGCGGGCCATTATAAAATTCCCGCAATGAAATCCCATTCTGCTGGATCCACCGGTGTAATGGACAGACGGCTACCCTTCTGCAAAATACGCAGGGTGGCCAGTTCGGGATAACCCCTTAGTTCCTTGATGCTGACCAGGCGCGTCTTTTTGACGAGCCGAACGTCAACGTTGAACCAGCGTGGGCTCTGCGGTGTCGCTTTCGGATCGAAATATTTACTACCGGGATCGAATTGCGTAGCGTCCGGGTAGGCGAGCTTGCTAACCTCGGCAATACCGGCGATCCCCGGTTGTTTGCAGCTCGAATGATAGAAAAAAACCCGATCGCCGACGCGCATCTGATCGCGCATAAAATTGCGTGCCTGGTAGTTACGCACGCCATACCAGGTGACGGTTTGTTGGTCCATTGCGCCAAGGTCGTCAATACTTACGTCGGACGGTTCGGATTTCATTAGCCAGTAACGCATGTCAGTTCCTTGTTGTTCCTATAAAGTTCCAAGAGTGTTCCAACCCAGATATTCATTAGGCGGCTCTACGAGCCTACGCGAGTGCTGGCGGTCAGTTTGCGACCATTTTCGCCGCCATTTTTGCTACCTGCGCGGCGTCCATAGATTAGGCTATGGACTTCTCTCAACCGGCAAAACTGTCTCGCAACCCGCCTCGCCATCTCGCGTCCTAATGGATTATCCGGGTTCAAGAGAATATACCCGAATCTATCACCTTGATTGTCCCAGAAGACCGGTAAAATTTTGTCCGGAATCCTACCCAAAATCATTCCCGGGGGAACAACATGGGAAACTTGCAGCATGACGTGCGGAATAGCAAAGCCGATCCGAAGCGCGACCGTTCTCGCCGGGGTGGCGGTTGGTTTCTGCGATACGACCAAGGGAACGAAGATATGGTCATGACTTTGAATTGCCCGGCCATGAATTGCAGGGAAGCTGCACATTACTCTCCAGACTCCCCGCTAAACCGAATGATGCTTGGCCTCGACAGTACGCCTCAGGTTGAACGCGAGGAGTTTTCCCAGTCGTTCGTTGCCCACCGGCCCCCTGCCGATCCGCTGGAGCATGTCGAAATCCGGTGCTTTGTTGATTGCGACCATGCATGGTCCGTTGTCAAGCAGGGCGACGTCCCAGCCGATCAGCACCTGGTCTGAGAACGCGCTGCCATGGGCATATCGGACCAGATCGATCAGCTCGGGCCAGTATGGAAGTTTGCGATGCAGAATCTGCGCGCCATTTTCGTAATACTGCTCATACCATCCATCCACGGTAGACCCCCAGGCCCCACAGGTGGCCCTCCCCAATTCGCCGGTATGAATATCCACATTGGCCGCGATTCCCCCTGTGTGAAAATTGTCGACGACGGCGGTGCTGTTTTGCGCCATGCGAAAAACCGCATTGGTAACTTCGAATTCGCCTTGCTCATTACGGCAACTCATCACCCGGATCGTTGCAAGGGTGCCATTACCGAGGTCGGCGATCTCCCTGTGATTCACGAGCCGTGGCTGCACCAGGAAAGCTCTTCGTTGTGATGCCTGGCGCAAGCATTCAAGCACCTCGTCCGCGGTAGCATTTTCACCGTCGTTGCGTCGATATTGCCCCGAACCCAGATAATCCCAGCGCGTGGCATTTTTTCCGTTCTGACCCTGCAACGGCTTCACGAAGAGATCGATTTCCGGGAGGCCCGGCCCGCTCCAATCAATTGCCGTAATCTTTCCCTTCGCGACGCTCAGAAGGGCAGGCGCAGTGGCAATACCAAATTCACGGCAGCGGGACATGAAGCGTAATTTGTCTTTTATGCACGCCGTGCTGCGCTCCGTCGGGACGGGAAGACCACCATTGTAGTCGCGCAGGAGGCGATATAGCCCGCTTTTCATCTCAAAACGGTTCACATATTCGGAGGCGTGTTGTCGCTTATCGTCGTCATGCAGTTCGAAAATATAGTACCAGGGAGGCAAAATCGCGCACCGGAGCGCAAGTCCGATCTGCTCGCGGGCTTGGCGGATTATTCCCTTCCCGGTCCTCTGCTTTATTGCCTGTCCGTTTAGCGCGGTAAAGACTGTTGCCAGCACCGCGATCACCAATGGCACAAACGGCAGCAACGCACAGATTACGATACGTTCGCGGAGCCTGATCTCGTGCCAAATTTCGTGCTGGAAGCATCGGTGGACAAAAGTTGCTGCCGAGTTATCGTCAGGCAAGCGGGAAAACGTCCACATCGCGCCGCTCAATTCCCGCGTGATCCTGTCAAAGCCCCAGCCGCTTACAATCTTCGTCATGGCAATCAAAAATTATAACTACAATATAGTTATTATAAATCAATAACCTGCGTCTGACGTCCTATCGAAAGCATTTGGTGCTTGAGTAAAGAGTCAGGGCTTAAGTTGAGGATTCCCACGGTTTCCCCGGTCGCCCGAGGAAGAGCAGGCAGTACGCAGCCGCCGAGGTAATCGTGATGGCTCGGGAACTCCGGGATCTTCTTTCGTCGGATCGGGCCGGCAGGACCGTCTTGACGAATCCCGCAGTCGTCGCTCGCTTAAACCTAAATCCGGTAGTTGACCGCTCATTTAATAGATCAGTGTCATGATTAATAACAATATTTCATGTTATTTGACGCCCACCTTCCGGGTGAGGGCGCTACGGGGTGAATTGCACGGTTTTTGGGCACATGTCTGCGTTGCAACTCCTTGGAATGGAACGACCATTCCGCGTCGTTGCACCTTGCCCTGCACCCCAAAAACCGTACACTTCACCCCGTCCAACTACCGGATTTAGGTTACACCAGGGCCTCGCCGGTCAGCCTCTCCAGAATGCGAAGCGATGAACGCGCCGGATCGTTCATCGCCTCCACCGGCAGGTAGAACGTCTGATCGAAGCTGTGCTGGCCCGACACCGCGCCGTGCAGCACCAGGTCCGTGATCGCGATCCAGCTCGAGCCGGGTGGGAACTCCATGAACTTATGCGGTGCTGTCTGCTGGTATTCCTTGTCGCCCATACCGAGGGCGCGAAGCGCCGCAATGTACTGATCGTATTTGGTCTTGGTTCCGTCGACGATGCCGAGGCGGGCCAGAATAGAAGAAATCAAACCCGGCTCCTTGAGGCGCACGGAAGGCAGGAAGCGACGCACGAAGGGCTCGAACGGTTCCCCGAGCTGCCAGATACGCGGTCGAGTGGTGGGATGGATGTTGGAGAAAATGCGCAACATGCCGCGCCCCTGGGTGGGGTACCCGTAGCTCGAGTCGATGTGCAGGGCCTGGATGTTGCTGCGCTGAAAAGGCCGATAGGTGACCCGTTTGCGGTCCAGCGTTCCCTGGTAGCTGGGGAACAATTGGCCGATCATACTCTCGGTCCACTTGCCGTAGCGCGCCATGGCCGCCTCGAGATCAGGACGCGCCGTATCTTTGACCTTGGCGCGCATCATCTTGCCGCGCACGCGTGCATAATGATATTTCTTGATATGGCCGCGTGCCGGATCGAAGATGATCGTGGGCCGGCCATCCTGAACGTCGGGCTCCCGGGTCAGGATCTTCGCCGTGTCAGAGATCAGCTCCCGCTCTTGCTCGGTAAGCTCGAAACCGCTTTTGGGCAGGTAGATGACGCCTCCCCCTTCCAACATCTCAATGGCTGTGCGTTGCATCTCCGGCGTCGATAGATCGGCTCCGGGCTCGATCGTCAGCATCTTCACGGTTTCAGCTTCGCATACGGAAACATGTTCTTCATTTACCATGGCATGGCATCCCTCGATGTGCAAGCGCGTAATAGTCTGACAGCAAATTAATAACGCTGCATCATCCCTTTTCTGTCAGATAGTAATTGTCTTGATCCATTTTAGTACCGGTAGCAGCAAATTGGCGGCACATCTGACTGGCCCGCAACCACGGCCGGACAGAAGTAGAAAATTCGACTCCATAGGTATACGGGATAAGCCGCGATTCCGTCGCCCAGCGGGCGAATTACGCCAGCGCTGCCCTTGCAATCAGAGTGGCGCACGCCTCGGTATAGCGAGGTCGCCATTTTATCAATTCTGCGCTTGGCATTCCCTAAAGACAATAGCCACTGTGCATTGAAGCGCTCCTGTCTCAAGTGTCCACTGAAGCTTTTCAACATGGCGCCGCCGGTCGGTTTGCCGGAGGCGGCTGAAGTCAAGTTCAACGCTGGCCCAATCCGGACCTATACCAGATCCATATCAGACCTGTAGGTAGGTCTGGGTTTCAAGTCGGCGACACACAATGCGTCGGTCTGAGCCTGAACTAATACGGATTAACCAAGCTTGGGCGCTATAAATGTATCGTCTTCCCGCATCAATAACTGCAATTATTATCCTATGCGCTATATTGAATTCACCGATCTTCGTTGATGTGTTTTTATCGCAGTCAACGGGGTCAACCGCAATCAAACGCACTGGTGCGATCCGGCGATGAAGAGTCCTGAAAATTCCGGATGTGTAAACCGGCAACTGGAGCGGCGCCAGTTTATCGGTTATGCGCTGGCTGCGGGAATCACCATTGCAGTTCGGCCAATGTGCGCGCAGGCGATCACAATCGATACCGGCAACGCTCCCGAAGCCGGAAGCGCATCGAAGGATAGTGAACAAAACACCGGGCGCCAGCATCCACAATCCCTTCATCCGATTACCTTGTTTCTCTGTGGCGATGTCATGACGGGAAGGGGTATCGACCAGGTATTGCCACACGCTGGGAACCCCATCCTCTTCGAGGGCTACATGAAAAGCGCGAGGGGATATGTGGAGCTTGCCGAAGAAGCGAACGGCCCGATTTCGAAGCCCGTCGATTTTTCCTATATCTGGGGCGATGCGCTTTCTGAACTGGAGCGAAGAAAGCCCGATGTGCGCATTATCAATCTGGAAACCGCGGTCACCCGCAGTAATGACGTGGAAAACAAGGCGGTCAATTATCGGATGAATCCCGACAATATCCCCTGTATCACGGCGGCGAATATCGATTGTTGCGCTCTCGCGAACAATCATGTTCTGGACTGGGGTTATTCAGGACTTGCGGAAACGCTGAAAACGTTAAAAGATGCGCATATCAAAATTGCGGGAGCCGGGCGCAATATTCAGGAGGCGCAGGCTCCCGCTGTGATGGCCATTCCTGAAAAGGGGAGGGTGCTGGTCTTCTCATTTGGGTCGGAAACCAGCGGCATACCCTGGAGCTGGGCTGCTGCGCCGGACAGGCCGGGAGTGAACATGTTGCCCGACTTTTCCGCTGCAACGGTTCGAGGCATTCACGACAATATTGAAAAAGCGAGATTGGCGGGCGATATCGTGATCGCGTCGATTCATTGGGGCGGTAATTGGGGTTACCAGATCCCGCGCGATCAACAGGAATTTGCTCATCAGCTTATCGATGACGCGAATGTTGACATCGTCCATGGCCACTCCTCCCACCATGTGAAAGGGATCGAGGTTTATAAAGGAAAACTGATTCTTTACGGTTGCGGCGACTTCCTGAACGATTATGAGGGTATTTCCGGGCACGAAGCTTATCGGAGCGATCTGGCCCTGATGTATTTCGTACGCGCGGATCCCTCGACCGGCAAGCTGGTCAGCTTATTCATGACGCCCATGCAGGTCAGGCGCTTCAGGTTAAATCATGCGGTTGAGAATGATGCCCTGTGGTTAAGGGATATCCTGAACAGGGAAGGCAAAAAATTCGGAACTTCGGTCGAGCTTCAGGCGGGCAATATATTGGCTTTGAGATGGGTGTCGTCGCACTAGCCGAAACCGGTGGTTCAAGGGTGGAGGGTGGCTCAGGGTTGCCCAGCGCCCGGTAGATTGAGGAATTCGCGCCGTGTCTTCGGCCCGTAGGTCAGGAAATGCGGATCGGGATGTTCCAGGTAAGCCAGCCGCTCGCGGGCAATACGATCGCGTTGGGTATATTTCTTCACTTCGTCCGGGCTGATCGAGTAAACTTTTGCAGCGTTTAGTCCGAAAATCCTGGCGCGTAGCTGCGGAGTCATTTCAGGATAGCCATACCTGGCGCGTAATTCGGGGGCGATCTGGAATGCGCGGAATGCCTGAATCTGATCCTGCGGCGAGCCATACCAGATGGAATCCGTGCCCCAGAGTACGTTATTCTCGCCGCAGTACTTCAAGAGCTTGCCCAGCGCATGCGCTGCCGCTTCCGGGTCGCGCATCAGGTAGCGCCACGTGCTGCCAAGCTCCGCATAAACGTTGCTATTTGGCGATACTCCATTCTCGATGAGCGAGCGGATCAGTGTATCGATGCCGTCGTCAGCGCCCCTGCCCTCGAAGGCGCGTTCGGGGACGGTGGTAACGAAGCCGGAGTGATAGACCAGGAATGAAACGTCGGGGAAGCGCTTGGCGACGACGCCGATATCACTGCATTGGCTGTGCTCATAGGATTGTTTACCGAAGGGCAAACCCTTGTGTACGCAGATAACCTTGACGCCGAGTTTGCGCGCTTTTTCGATGAAACGCGTACCGATGTCATCCGACAGAAAATAGCCCTTTCCGCCGGGCCCGAACTGGGTGTAAGTCTTCCAGGCAGACACGCCCCAGCGCTCCTTCAATTCGTCCATCGCTGCAAGGTCATGTTCCTGGTTGGGGTTGACGCGTCCATGGATCAACAGCCGGTGCATACCTTCCATCCGATCGACGATCGTGCGCACCGCGTCCGCCCCCTGGATGGTAAGCGGCTCGGCGTCGGGCTTCGATGGTACAAAGGAGAGCACCATCATATCGGTATCGGAATCGAGGAACACGTCCTTGATGAACTCATCAGGCCCCAGGCAACGCAGGTAGCTGTGCGAACCAGGCTCCGCCGCGAGTGCACAGCCTGTTTTTGGCATCTGGCTCAGGGGTTTTACACCGGGCGCGAGCTTCTGCAACCAGGCACCGTTCGGGTCCACAAAGTGGCCCTGCACGTCGAAGATGAATTCGCCCTTGTCCCCGATTCGCGCCTGTGCGAGTTCGGGATCGAGCGCAGCTTCGATTGGCAGATCAAAAAAGCCGCCTGCCTTGCCTGCTGCGGCGTTCGCCGCGTTGAAGGCAAGCAAGGTGGAGGCCGCGCCGCAAGCGGAGATTAGAAAATTTCTTCGAGAAACAGCCAAACGCTTTGAATTCTTATTCGCCGCTTCATGTGCGAGGCGGTTCGCAGCCTGATTCACAGGGGATAACGGTACCGGTTCAAACTCCCCGTTGGATGTCGTGTCGAGCTTGATAGGGAGCCGGGCGCCGTCTGGATCAACGAGTGGTCTGGCTGAGTTCATATCGGCAGGTCCTTTCAAAAAAATAAATGCGGAGCGCAGAAGAGCTCGCCGCCGAGAAAGTCGTGTGCGTTATCCAATTTCACCCTAGAACTCGCCCACCCAGTCCTGCCAGATCTGATCTTGAGTGAGGTGTTCCACTCGCAACCGAAATGCAAGCCCCACTTGGAAAATTAGGCAAGGAGACGCTACCACAGATTAATACATACAAATCGATTTGGCAAAGCGCGTATTTCAGATTATCCACTGACGTGGCAAGGCTTGCGCAAATAGTATCAAACAGGTCAAAAAGTGAGATGTGCGCTGCCTTTCTCACAAATGTTGCTGGCCGCTCTTACTTGCCTTTTGGCAAGCGTGATCTACACTGGGTTATCGAAAGAGCGCATCAAATCTCGCGGTGGGCTCGATTGCTATTTTGGCGGATCGCGTCGGCAAGGCACCGGCCGGGTCTGCCCGCGTTTATAGTGCCTGCCGTGGTCGTGGTCGTGGTCGCGGGCACTGCTATTACGATTGAGTACTTGCTTATCCATTCCAGCATATGATCCGGAAGGGGCATGGGGGCCACGATGAATTTCCACCGACGCGACATATTTCTGAAAATTGAATTGCTGCCGAGTTATAGTCCGCTCGCACCTGTGGCCTGCGCGCGTCACTTTGGGCGTGATTGCATGTTCAACCCAGGCCACGAATCGGGCCGCGTATCCGCGCAGGAAATTCTGGCCAGTACCGCCGATGGCCTGGTCTACCGCGAATATCTGGACGCGCACTATACGATTCCGAACAAGGCGAAGCTCATCGAGGCGGATGTCAACGAACCGCCGTGGGATCGGAGGATTCCGGGCTGCCTGCTCTATGCAAAACCGTGGGAACGGCTGTACATCCATGTCTGGAACGCGGATACAAGCGACTGTCATAGTTTCCATATTCACGGGCTACGTTACGGAATCGAATCGGATGGAGCCTGGCCACTGGGTGTCGCGGGGCGGGATGGACGGCGCAGCGATGAAATTCTTCCTGGTCAGAAGTGGATTTACGTTTATGACGTTACGCCTGACATGGTCGGTGCCTGGGGATTTCATGATCACGCGCACGACGTTGCGCGAAACATTAGTCTGGGCTTATTCGGTGGTTTGATCGTCCGAAATCCAGCCGCGCCTTGTGCAGATCATGAAGTTCCGGTCTTTATTCATCAATTTGCCGGAAGCTCGAGCGTTGCGTTTCAAAGCAAACCTCTTGCTCATGGCGATTCGTTCAGTTTTGCTTTTGCCGATGCGAAGATTGTTCACTATTACTGCGCGATCCACGGCCCCATAATGAATGGAACAGTCCAGGTCACGGCGGGCGCACCCGCCAGCGCAAACGTCAGCATCCAGGACAACAAATTCGTTCCGTCCCTGGTCCAGGTGCGTCCTGGTGGAAGCATCAACTGGCAAAATGACGGCGACCATGAACACATTGTATTTTCTGCTGGAGGCGGCGCTCCAAACTTCTGCCTCAATGGCCGCGCGTTTGTCGGGAACACGCCGACAGTGGTGGGGGATACTGGCGAGAGGCTACGCTGGTATATATTCAACCTGGATGTCTCCGGTATCTGGCACAACTTTCACCCCCATTCAGTTCGCTGGGCGCTCCCGATCCCTCTTGGAGGCGCATCCGATGTACACGGGATAAGTTCTCTGGAAACATTTATCACTGAGACCGAGATTCCTCCCGCCATGCGACTTCCGCACGCTCTCGAGCAGTTCCAGAGGGATCCGCCGGAAAATGCCTGTCGCGTACGAATCCGCGGAGATTTCCTTTTCCATTGCCACGTTGAAGAGCACATGATGGCCGGTTTGGCCGGCTTGGTTCGTGCTCGCCAGTACATCTGGATTTCTGACGAATTGAGCAGGGCGATCGAGGTGGAATTGCCCTTTGACGACGGAATGAATGCGTGCCCGCCGGTCGATATTTTGCGCTGCCTGCGTGACTACAATGCATCGCCTATATTCGGCCACCACCATTCGGGTGGCGTTACGGAGCACTTGGCGGCAGCCGTGGAAACGGGGGGTATTGTCGGCATGGGTGGAATGGGTAGCATGGGCGGTATGGACGGGATGGGCGCCATGCCTTCGGGGGATATCCTTGAAGCAGCGACGAAAGGATTGTGGGAATTACTGCCCTGTCCCGCGCCGATACTCGCTATTCATGGTGCGGTATTGCATACCGGTAAAGTTTTGTTATTTGCTGGCTCGGGTAATGATGAACTTTTCACGACCGGGTTGCGCAGCGCGGTGTGGGATTATGAAAACGGAGAGTTTATTTCTCCTTTTACTCCTGTGGATTTCTTCTGTGCAGGCCAGACATTTCTGCCTGATGGCAGGTTGCTTGTCGCGGGTGGCACAAAGGAATATGACAAGGATGGCCGCCCCTTCATCGGGCTCGAAACCAGCTATCTGTTTGATCCGCTCTCCGAATCTTGGATCCGTCTTGCCTCGATGGCCGAAGGCCGATGGTATCCCACGCTGGTTACACTCGGAGATGGCAGAGTTTTCACTGTCTCAGGCGGGCCCAACCGGGCGGAAATCTATTCGAGCGTGACGGGATGGACTCAAATGCCTGGTCAGGAAGGCTGGCCTCTTTTCCCGCACTTGTTTCTCATGCGCGATGGCCGGTTATTCTACGATGGCGGAAATATGTTTCCGAATCCGGTAGGGGTGCTCCCAGGACTGCTGGATATAGCCACAAGCACAATGACCAATGTCACGTTACCGGAAGGATTCAGCCAGAGCAGAGATCACTGCGGCAGCGTGTTGCTGGCGCCGGCGCAAGACCAGCGGGTCATGATCCTGGGGGGAGGTGACCCCGCGATCAACAGCGCGCACATCATTGATCTGAAAGCTTCCGCGCCGGCCTATGAGCCGGTTGCGTCCATGACTCACGCACGGTTTCACGTAAATGCGGTCCTACTGCCGGATCGAACCGTATTTGTCTCAGGTGGAAATGGCCAGTCTGAAGTTGTGGCGACGGCGGTTCTGGAGGCCGAGATATACGACCCTGCTACCAACACCTGGATTACGGCCGCTACGGCACAAGCCGGGCGGCTGTATCATTCAATTGCCCTTCTGCTGCCCGACGGTCGCGTGCTTGCGGCCGGATCCAATCCGAACAGGCGAGACGACGAACTGCGGCTTGAAATCTATCATCCGCCATATCTGTTCCGGGGCCCTCGGCCCTTCATCGAGACAGTACCGCAGCAGATCCTGTACGGCGGAGAATTTGAAATCCATACCCCGCAGGCTGAAGAGATTCAATGGGTCGAACTGATCTGGCCCATGGCGACAACCCACTCATGCGAGACCGGGCAGCGCGTGGTAGACCTTCAGTTCAAGGCGCACGATTTTTGCCATTTGCATGTCAATGTCCTGAGCGAGCAGAACATCGCTCCACCGGGATGGTATATGTTGTTCCTGGTCAACAAACGGGGCGTGCCCTCGGTTGCCAGGTGGGTACAATTGACGGGAGGCGGAAAACCTGACCATGAACCCGCGGAAATAAAACAGCACCTTGACATGCACGTCACCAGCAAAGATAACCCTGCGCCGGGGACGAAGAAGCCGAGTGACTGACCCTAAAATGCATGATTCAGCCAGGATTGATTACGGAAATTTTAAATGAAGGAAACAAAAAAGCGGCATAGCCGCTTTTTTGTTTCCTGATAAGGTCCCCGCAGATGCCGTCAACCCATTTATCTTGAACCTTAGGGTCCAAGGCGGTCACTCGCCGGATGCATCAGGCGCTTCCCCTAAAGGACTCGCACAACAGCATCACTATGGTTTGCAACCAGTTCTTAAAAAGTTGGTTCAAAGAATATAGGGCTAAACAAACACCGCAGGGAACAACTTTGGTCCATTTTCGCCTGCATTTAATACCTGACTCGGCCGGCCGAAATGAAGAATTTGTTCGGGCTGGCTTGAATTTGTAATCCGGTTAAAACAACTTGTCCTGTTCCGGCATCACCGCATCAAGCGTTGCCTGCATGTGATCGATTCTACGCTTAAATTCTTCCATGTCAAAGCCTCCTCTGTTCCTTGTGGTAAGCAATTCATGAGTAATGTTGAGTGCGGCCATGATAGCAACGCGCTCCGATCCGACCACTTTGCCGCTATCCCTGATTTCGCGCATCTTCTTGTCGAGATAGGCCACTGCTTGCAGTAGTTCCTCGCGCTCTTCGTCGGGGCAGGTAACGCGGAATTCCCGCCCCATGATGGTTACATCCAGGGCTCTGCCGGTCTTCATTCTTCGCTTTCCGGAATCTGCATCAGGATGGCCTCGAGGCGAGTGGTTGCGGCGGCTATTTTTTCGGCCAAACGCTTGTTCTCACTGATGGCGCTAGCCAGGTCCTGGCGGAGTTGGATATTTTCCAACCGCAATTGATGACATAAATGCACGAATTGATCAATTTTCTCTTCGAGGGACTTCAGTTCCGATTCCATCAAGTCACTATAGTTTGGAAATCCCTGTCGAGTCAACTCCCTGTTGAGTCAACTGCTAACGTGATTTTTTAAATGTAGTTTCAAGTAATCCACGACAGTCGGTCGCGATCCGTCGGGCACTCGCAGCGATAAATTCGACAGTGGAAGCCGAACCATCAGTTTACGCTTGAAACTGATGGTTCTGGTAGAATGCCGGCCACGTTTGAGGTGCTCTGGCCGCTTTACGCGGTCGAGTTAAACGGGAACCAGGTAAAGCAACCTCTGAATATAAATCCTCCGGCAGGACTTATTCAGCGGTTTCTTGAATGCCTGGGCTGCCCCCGCAACGGTAAGCAGGTGTGGGCGTATCGAATAAGAAGCTCTGAACAAGAAGTGTTCCGTAAAACGCCGGGTTGGCAATTGCGTTGCCAACCCAGTTGCCCGACCCGGAGACTTTTTCAGAGAATTCTTGATGCCACTGTGAATGCGCCAATTCATGGGAAGGTGATACGTCAAATCCTGCGAGCCCGGATACCGGCCTTGAACGCATATGGAAATATCGCGTGGGGCGATATCCTGATCGATATCTGTTCGCTCAAAAGCCTCTGCGGTATTTCCTTGTTCTCGATACATGGTGGATACGATTCCTCCAATTACAAGCTGATACCATGGGTCTATTCCACAAGCTGCTTTTTTCGTTTTTTGTCACGTCTGCGTCTTCATGGGCAATCGCCGAATCCAACGATCCGGTGACACCCCCTCTTGAAGAGGTCGTTGTTACCGCCACGCGCTTTAATCAGCGTGTCGAGAAGCTGCCGATAGGCGTTTCGGTAATTCATGCGGAGCAGATCAAAAATAGTGCTGCTTCGACTTTGCCGGAGTTGCTGCAACAACTGGCTGGCATTCATACCCGTAATGTCGATGGCAGCCCGGACCCCCAGATCGACATGCGCGGATTCGGCATTACGGGCAACCAGAACACGCTGGTTTTGCTCGATGGCCAGCGGATGAATGAAAACGAACTGGTGGGCATCCGCTGGTCCACGGTTCCGCTTGATTCAATCGAGCGCATCGAAGTGCTGCGGAGCAGCGGCGCCGTCACCTATGGGGCTGGCGCCACGGGTGGCGTAATCAATATCGTCACACGCGCTGCCGCGCCTGGTCGTGTGTCAGGCACCGGCGGCGTTTCATTTGGCAGTTATAGTGCAACGGAATTCAATGGAACGCTAAACGCCGCAGGCAAGGACCTTGGGCTGGCGCTCAGCGGTAACGCGCTGCAAACGGATAACTATCGCGTCAACAATGCATTGCGTCAACTGAACCTGCAAGGGGATCTACGCTATAAGTTCACCGATGGGAGGGCATTGCTGAAGTTCGGCGTGGATGATCAAAAATTGGAATTACCGGGTACTCGCACCGAAGCACAACTGAAAACAGACCGAAAAGGGACCTCGACACCGCGCGATTTCAGCACGCGCGAGGGCGCGTACGTGACGCTTCGGGGAGAACGTACTACTGGATTTGGCGAGCTTGCCGCGGATCTTTCCTTTCGCGATATCCATCGCACGGCATTGTTTGATGATTACCGCATCGACGGCTTCAACTCCAAAACGTTTGTCAATTCACAATCCGATGTATGGCTGTTCAATCCGAGGGCGAAACTGCCGTTTCAGGCTTTCGGAATAAATCACGAACTGATACTGGGCGCAAATCTGGAATGGTGGGATTATCGTGCCGAACGCCTTACCGGATCGGAAACCATACAGGGCTCGGCATCCGCCACCACACCACAGACCGATGTCGTGGCGACTCAGCAGAATCGTGCGGTTTACTTTCAACACACCTCCACTTTACCCAAAGGTATGACTGTTACGCTGGGGGGGCGGCTGCAATGGGTGGACAATAAGGCCAATGATCGTTTCAATCCCTCAGCTCACGCCCGCGGTCAACAGAGCCGCACCGTTCATGCCTATGATGTTGGCGTACGCCAGCCTCTAGGGTCTGCATTTTCGTTCTACGGCAAGTTTGGCCGTAGTTTCCGCATACCCACGGTAGACGAAAATTTCAATCAGTTCGGTGGGCCGGCATTCGATTCCATAATCAAGATACTTGAGCCTCAAACCGCTCATACCGGAGAAATCGGACTGGATTATCAGCAAGGACCGGTACGAGCCCGCACCTCGCTTTACCGGATCAATCTCAACAATGAAATCAACTTCATCAACATAGACCCGTTTCGGTTCTTTGCCAATACGAACCTCCCCCCAACCCGGCGGCAGGGCTTCGAACTGGAGGGGTCCTGGGCCGTTAATAGCGCAATCGATGTATCCGGCAGCTACACTTATAGTGATGCACGTTTTCGTCAGGGGAATTTTGGCGGCGTCGATGTTTCAGGAAACATCATTCCGTTGGTGCCGCGCCATAAGGTTTCGGCGGGCGGTACCATTCGGCTTGCACCGACAACGCGCTTCGCTGCGACGATGAATTATGTCGGGGAACAGGTATTCGATAACGATCAGGCCAATACCGCCACGCGTCGCATGCCGGATTACGTTACCGTGGATCTCAAGTTTACTCACCAGCTAAGAAAGCTGTTGCTGAGCATGGCAGTAAACAATTTA
This sequence comes from Nitrosospira sp. Nsp1, assembly GCF_900100985.1. Classification (NCBI taxonomy): domain Bacteria; kingdom Pseudomonadati; phylum Pseudomonadota; class Betaproteobacteria; order Nitrosomonadales; family Nitrosomonadaceae; genus Nitrosospira; species Nitrosospira sp. Nsp1. Next base: position 20,556 of record NZ_FMUF01000001.1, on the reverse strand, counting down.
TTCGACGAAAAATATTTTTCATATGCGATTCGCAACGCGCCGGGCACGAGCTTCAATGCGCTACCGGCTCGCGAGCGTAATGTCTGGTTCACCGTAAAATATCAGTTCGACTGAGATCATTCGTAACCCGGATGTTTCATAAATTCGCGTGATGATCGCGCAGGGTTTTGTTTTGTAGGGAGATTTTGTGAAAGAGTGGCGTAGTTATTGATACGCCCGACTGAACGAAATTTTCATACGAAACAAAAGACCAGCGAGGGCGCGCGTCAATTTATGAAACATCCGGGGTAATAACGTTCCGCGAAGCATCTTATCGCGCATGGAAGCAGATGACATAATACGGCTTTGCCAGAACGCCTGGTAATGCATCTTCTTCCGATTCTGCTTGCGCATGCAAAACACGCAAATCCCCACCCGCCGTCAACTATGCCTGCGTCTGATAAGGTATATCGCGCCCTATTGGGACGCAGTCATACTGGGATTGATCAGCATGGTTGCGATGGCGGCAACTGAACCTATGCTGGTCGCGTTGGTGCAGCCGATGATGGACGGCGCTATTGCCGGCAAGAACCTGGAATTGATGCAACTCGTTCTGCTGGGAATCATCAGCCTGTTTGCGGTTCGGGGAGTGGCGGGCCATATCGGCGCCTATGCGGTCAACTGGCTGGGAAGCAAATTGGTGCTGGACTTGCAGGTGGAGATGTTCGCTAAATTATTGACCTTGCCTGCTGCCTATTGCGCCAGTCACGAGAGCGGTAGCCTCGTTTCCGGGATCACATCCGATACCGAGCAGGTCGCCCGTGCTTTTACCGATGTCATGACGGTGATGGTCAAGGACTTGCTTGTGATCCTCGGACTGCTGGGATGGATGCTTTATCTCGACTGGCCGCTTGCCTTGCTGACGTTATTGATGGCCTTCGCGATGCCGCTGATCATGCGGCTTGTCACGGTGCGACTGCAAAAAATGGCAATGGAAGCCCAACAAACAATGGGGAGCCTCAACCAGGTGCTGGAGGATGCCATCGAGAACTACCAGGTGGTAAAGCTTCACGGCGGTGAGCAGTATGAAAACCAGCGCATGAGGGAACAGGCGGAGGAAGCGCATCGCTTTGCTAAAAGACGGATGGCCATGGCCTCTCTCCGTATACCGTTGATACAGATAGCTGCTGCAGGTGCGCTGGCGATTATCGCTTATGTTACTGCTCAGCAAGCGTTTGCCGATGAGATGACGGCAGGCAGCTTCGCTTCTTTCATGGCAGCCATGCTGATGCTGATTTCTCCGATAAAACGTATTGCCGCTCTGAAGGAGGTCCTGCGGCGGGGACTAGGAGCAGCCGAGAGCGTATTTTCGCTGCTTGACCAAGAGCCTGAACCGGACACGGGAACAATTATCGTCGAGCGTGCGCGCGGCGAATTGCGATTCGAACAGGTCCGCTTCTACCACGATCAGAAAAAGAGCATTGAAGCCGCTTCCAAAGCGAGCCCCGAGCCAGGTGGCCAGCAGGGTATCCAGGGTACCGGAGCATGTTCGACGCCGCCGGGCATCACGTTGACCATACAACCGGGCGAAATGGTGGCGTTAGTAGGTTTTTCAGGAAGCACCGCCGTGCTCGCGAATCTGGTGCCGCGTTTCATTAATCCCGCATCGGGAAAAATCCTGCTTGATGGCCATGATCTAAGGAGCCTCAAATTGGCCAGCCTGCGCGCCAATATTGCGCTGGTATCATCGAAGACAACACTCTTCAATGACACGATAGCAGCCAATATCGCTTATGGCGCACTGGGCCGCGCAACAGAAGCAACGATCACGGCTGCAGCACAAGCCGCGCACGCAACGGAGTTCATACGGAAAATGCCGCAGGGATTGCAAACCCCCGTAGGGGAATTCGGCGTAAACCTCACGGGGGGGCAGCGGCTACGTATCGCCATCGCGCGAGCACTGATAAAAAATTCGCCCATCCTGATCCTGGATGAGGCAACCGAAAAGATAGACATCGAATCCGGACATCATATTCAGGCAGCGTTGGACGCCGTCGTGCAGGAGCGTACCACGCTTGTTATCGCCGATCGTTTAGCCACCATGGAGAAAGCGGATCGCGTCGTCCTGCTGGGTAAAGGCGGAGCCGTTGAGATCGGCAGCCACCGGGAATTACTCGCGAGAGGTGGGGCTTACGCCAAGCTCGTCCAGGCTTTGTGTGTTCAACCTAAATCCGGTAGTTGACCGCTCATTTAATAGATCAGTGTTATGATTAATAACAATATTTCATATTATTTTACGCTCACCTTCCGGGTGAGACCGCTACGGGGTGAATTGCACAGTTTTTGGGGCACATGGCTGCGTTGCAACTCCTTGGAATGGAACGACCATTCCGCGTCGTTGCGCCTTGCCCTGCACCCCAAAAACCGTACACTTCACCCCGTCCAACTACCGGATTTAGGTTCAAAGGACGTGGCTGCCAGGCAGCTCTGAGTCGTCGCCTGAATAAATGGCGCGGGAAGCAAGGAAATCATTGCACGGGTTCCTGGCTTGAGTATTCCGGAACCCATCTTCTCAAATCCTGTTTGACTTCCTCATCGCTCAATGCTGGATGCTCGTTTATCCATGCCAACAGTTCCATTAGCCACTGTTTTTCAACCTGGCGGGCCTGGGCAATGCGCAATTTGGGATGGGGCGTCGGCAAAGTGTTCTCATCGTCCGCCAACAACTCTTCGTAGAGTTTCTCCCCGGGGCGTAATCCGTTATATACAATTTGAATATCACTCTCGCTCAGTCCGGAAAGACGGATCAAGTCTTTTGCGAGGTCGGCTATCTTCACGGGATCGCCCATATCCAGCACGAAAATTTCACCGCCACCTTTCCCGCTCCCCATTAATCCCGCTTGCAGAACCAGTTGCGTGGCTTCAGGTATGGACATGAAGTAGCGGGTAATTTCCGAGTGGGTGACAGTGATCGGGCCGCCTTTTGCGATCTGTTCGCGGAATTTTGGAATGACGCTGCCCGCGCTGCCCAGCACGTTCCCGAAACGTACCATGACAAAACCTGGCTCATGCTTCCCGTCAATTAAATCATTTTTTCCAGAGGTATTTTCAGGAATGGAGATGGGCTGTTGCAATGCCTGGCATACCATCTCCGCCAGACGTTTGCTGGCGCCCATGACATTCGTAGGATTCACCGCTTTATCAGTCGAGATCAATACGAATTTTTCCACGCCATGCTTGATCGCGGCCTGTGCCAGCACATAGGTTCCAAAAACATTGTTCAAAACAGCTTGCCAGGCATTTTCATGCTCCATCAGCGGCACATGCTTATAGGCTGCGGCATGGAATACAACCTTCGGCTGGTACTGCGAGAACACTTGAGCCAGCCGCGCGGCATCCTTGATATCGCCGATGGCGAATACCATGGGTATGTTCGGAAAATCGGCCTGGAATTCCTGCTCGACGCTGTAAAGCGCGAATTCGTTCAATTCGAACAGCACCAGGCAGCCTGGTCTGAATTTCGCAATCTGGCGGCATAATTCCGATCCGATCGAGCCACCGGCACCCGTAACCAGAACGGTTTTTCCTGTCAGCAAGCCGTGCAAGCCGTCGTTATCCAATACCACCGAGTCCCGGCCCAGCAAATCTTCCGGCTCGACAGTACGGATCTGCGACACGGTGATTTTACCGCTGATCAAATCGTCGTACGAAGGGACGATCAACGCCTTTACCCCAGCGGTCGAACACATCTGCATCGCCCGACGGCGATTGCGGAGATGGCGGTCCGGCTGGCGCCTGTCGGGTTGGGAGCGATATAATTTGCGGCGGTCGGATGACGATGACGTCATGGCGATAATGGCGTGACCCACGCGAAACTTTTTGGCGATGGCCGGGAGCTCGTTGATTCGACCCATGACCTTGAAGCCGTGTAACATCAAGCCACGTTTCGCGGGATCATCATCCAGGAATCCCACTACTTCCCATTGCATGCTCCGGGCAAGCTCTTTCACCAGACCGACTGCGGCATCCCCCGCCCCAAGCACCAGGACGAGATTTTTTTCAAGTTTCTTTCGTCCATAAAGTCGATGTTCCTTCCATAACCGGTAGGCAATGCGGCTTCCTCCCATGATGAACAGAAGCAGAATGGGGGCCAGCAGCAACACGGTGCGTGGTACGCCGCTGTGTACTTGCAACAGGTATAACGCCAGGGGCACTGCGGCTGCCGATGCCAATACAGCGAAGAGGATGCGCTGTAAATCGGGCAGACTTGCATAATGCCAGAGCCCGCGATACAGGCCGAACCATAGAAATGCCGCGGCGTGTATCAACACCGTAAATGGCAGGATTTCCTTCAATGCCGCCAAGTAAAAAGGAGGTATTTCGAAATTGAAACGGAACAAATAAGCGAACCACCACGCAGCGACTACTGCGGCAAGATCATGAACGAAAGCAATTCCCGCTCGTATATTAAGTTTAGGTACAAGCATGCTATGAACCGCCAGGATGATGTTTCCAGTAGTGGTCGTATACTCGTATCATGATCAGATAAATTCCACCCCATGCGACGCCGACTCCGAGCTGAATGGGAGTCGGCTGTCCCATCGCCCATATTGCGCTGGCACCCGCGGCTAACATGAGAGCATAACCGAGCAGGGCTGTATTGCGATGACCCAAGCCGCTTTGCACCATGTGTTGATAATAATGCTCACGATGCGCTTGCCAGACTTTTTCACCGCGCAGGCCGCGTTTCGCGAGAGTAACAGAAGCGTCGACAATAAATGGTGAAAATATGAGCAACGGCAACCATAGCGGCCAGTCACCGTTTATCCAGCCCATAATACCCAATATTGCAGCCAGGAATCCTAGCGGAATTGATCCTGCATCTCCCATGAAAATACGTGCGGGATGAAAATTGAACAACAAGAAAGCTGCCGCTGCTGCTGCGATGCAGAAATTGATCATGGCAAACGGTTCATTCCCGGCTAGCCATGCAGTCACGCCGTAGCAACCGAAACCTATCAGCGTCATTCCGCCCGCCAGGCCATCCGATCCGTCCATGAAGTTATAAAGATTGAGCATCCAGGTAATTGCGACCGCGGCCACCGCCGTGACCATCCAGCCATGGGTATCGGATAGCATTGCTGTGGAGAACCAAACCGCAACCACTCCATGCATCAGAAACCTTGCCCAGGCCGGCAGGCCCGAAACATCGTCGGCAAATGAGATTGCTATCAGTAATATAACGCTTGCCCATATAAACAACGGCAGCACGCCGGGGAGAAGCGCCCATGAGACGAGGACCCCCGACATCAAACCCAGTCCTCCGGTTCGCGGAATGGCCTTGCTGTGAAGAGAGCGGGGATTAGGATGGTCCAGCACCTTGAGAATGCCGCCCTTGATCAAATAGGAAATCAGCGCGAACGCCACCATGAATGCGGCGAACGGTGCTGCAAAAGCTGAAAAAGACATGCCGGGGTCCATGATAACGGATTATAGCTGCTGAGAATGCCGCGGCAGATTCCCCGATGGGCGCGATGCCTGAAGCATAGGGAAGCTATCGATGAGACAAACTGATAAAGCAATGGCGAAAGCCAATTTTCGAAAAAGAGTCTGGATTTGTTTCTATCCACCGAGTTTTGCTGAACCATACTCTCCCAGCTTCTTCCGATCAAGAAATCTGGTATTGTTGCTCGCAAATTTGCGGTGTTTTAGGATGGTGCTTTCACACATCGTTCAAATGATCACCGCGAACGAGAATTTTTCCCAGCGTATCAAAAATCAACCTCATAAAGCAGCGTACAGATGAGAAAGACATCGCTCAATGCGCAAATCCTGGCTGGTGTGCTGGCTGGTCTCCTGCTGGGCTTGGGTTTATCCCTGCTTGGAAAGGAATCTACAGTCGCGCAGGCCGGGTTATATATCGCCGAACTCGTCGGAACACTGTTTATCGACCTGTTGAAAATGGTGATGATTCCGCTGGTGTTTACTTCCATTGCCGTGGGGGTTGCCAATTTACGCGCACACCGGCAGATGCACAAGGTATGGAAAGCAACGCTGGGCTTTTTCATATTCTCCATGATGCTGGCAATCCTGCTGGGGTTGACTGCCGCCAACCTTGTCCGTCCCGGCGCAGGGCTGCAGCTCGCGATGTTTCAGGATGCCATGCAGGGGTTTCGAGCCGAGCAAATGGCATTATCCGATTTTTTCGCTCATTTCCTCCACTCATTGTTCCAGAATCCAATGACTGCGCTGGCACAGGGTAATGTGATTGCGGTGGTGGTTTTCGCGCTTTTGCTCGGAATTGCCCTGGTGGTGGGCGGCGAGCGCTATGCCAACATTCTCATTCTGTTACAGGAGTTGCTGGAGTTGATGCTGATGCTGGTGGGCTGGATCATGCGATTGGCGCCCATCGGCATCATGGCATTGCTGTTGAAGCTGGCTGCCACGCAGGATGCGGCTTTGCTTGCGACATTGATCGAATTTATCGCTGTGGTGGTGACGACAACGTTGTTGCACGGCATGGTGGTCCTGCCGCTGATTCTTTATCTGGTTACAGGCATGACCCCGCTCAAATTCTGGCGCGGCGCGCGCGAGGCGCTGATAACGGCCTTCGCTACCAGTTCCAGTTCTGCTACTTTGCCAGTCACTTTGCGCTGCGTCGAGCAGCATCTGCATGTCAAACGCGATATTGCCGGTTTTGTCCTGCCGCTGGGCGCTACGCTCAACATGGACGGTACCGCGTTGTACGAAGCGGTAGCCGCCCTGTTTATCGCTAATCTGGCAGGCATCGAACTCAACCTCATGCAACAAATGATCGTGTTCCTGACGGCCATGCTGGCTGCAATGGGTGCGCCCGGCATACCCAGTGCCGGGATGGTGACGATGGTAGTGGTGTTGCAATCGGTCGGGCTACCCGCCGAAGGCATTGCCATCCTGTTGCCCATCGATCGCCTCCTGGATACATTTCGCACTGCAGTCAATGTCGAAGGCGACATGGTGGGGAGCCTGGTGGTGCAGAAATGGGTGGGGCATGAGCAGCACATCAACGAACATTAGCAGCCTGTCGGACTTAAAGGAAATCGGCTGCAAAAGCGTCTGGCCGGTTCATATTTCGCTGATTTTTCGACCAATAGAATAACTATTGGCCTTCAAAATCCGCAAAATCTGCCCTCACCCAGTCACTTTTTCGCTGCGATTCTTCAAGTCCAACAGGCTGCTGGCAGCAAACCCCGGGAAAATGCCCGGATGAGCGCTCGGATTGGCGACAGAGGCAATAACCGGAAATGCGGAAATACAGATGCATAGGGTATTGCTTTTCAATCGCTTACCACGCTTCCCACCCTCGGGTTCCCGAGATCGCAACGATCAAGTGCGACAATTTGCCACATTCCCATGCTTCGGTAAATAGATTACTCTCGACCTCAATATTGTTAATGAGAGCGAGAGATGTATCGGATTCTTCATATTGCATCCATTTTCCTGATAAGCGTTTCGGGAACTGCGCTCGCAAGTCAGCCGGATTCAGCTAGTGGAGGGCAAAACCATTCAATGTCCCATGCGCCAAAGGCTATGCTGGCGGTGGGCGCAACGCTGGATGAGAATGGACGATTATGGATAGCAAGGGTTGAGAAGCAGCAACTGCTGGTTTCCTGGTCTGACGACGATGGAAAGAACTTCTCCACGCCGGTTATCGTCACGCCCGAGCCGGAAACCATATCGGCTGATGGCGAGAGCCGGCCCAAGATTGCGGTTGCCCGCGACGGCACCGTACTTTTGACCTGGGTGCAGTCCCTGCCCCAGAAATATGCCGGCAACGTCCGGTTTGCGCGCTCGACGGATTCAGGCAAGAGCTTTTCCGCACCCATTACGCTGAATGATGATGGCCGCATCACCAGCCATCGGTTTGATTCGATGGCGATCGATGGCAATGGGCGGGTGGTGATTGCATGGCTGGATGCCCGTGATCGGGATGCGGCGAAGGAAAAAGGCGAGAATTTCACGGGCACATCGATATATACAGCCAAATCAGACAATAACGGCAAAAGTTTCGGCCCGAACTACCGGTTTCACGAACATACATGCGAGTGTTGCCGAATTACGCTCGCTTGGACCAAGGATGGACCGGTCGCTCTCTGGCGGAATATTTTCGGTGCCAACACGCGCGATTTCGCCATTGCTAACCTGGATAAGGGTGGAGTGAGGCGTGCGACGCGTGATGAATGGCAAATTGATGCCTGTCCACATAATGGCGGGAGCCTAGCGGCTGACAGGTGGGGCAAGCTGCACCTGGCCTGGTTTACCAATGGCACGGCTCGCCAGGGATTGTTCTACAAGAATATTGACGGCGATTGGGAGTCCCGGCCCATGCCCATCGGCAATCCGGCGGCCCAGGCAAACCATGCCTCGGTCGTCGTGGAGGATAAGATCGTTATCTTATCCTGGCGCGAATTTGATGGGCAATCCTATTCCGTGCAGATGATGTACTCGGTTAATGGCGGTGTGTCCTGGAGCGAACCTGCGCCCTTGATGTCTTCGGCTGGCGCAACGGATTACCCAGTACCGTTGATTAACGGCGAGAAAGTGCTGGTGGTATGGAATACCGCAAAAGAGGGGCTGCGAATTGTGCCGATTGAACGGATCACTGCCGGACGCGCCGGTTGATCTTTCATGGATTGGAATAAATTGCAGCGTTGACGCAACATTTGAAGCATATGTTGATAAAGATCCCGGTTGATCGTTATCAGTAAGAGCGATCACGTAATATAAGAATAAATATGAGATCTTTCTCGTTTTTCCTGGTGGGTCTGCTTTGGATATCACCGGCTTTGGCAGCCGAAGATTCGGACCAATTAAAAAAATCTCCGCCGAAACACGATAATACGGGTCCCCGCACAGAGGGAGTTGCCACCCGGATATCCCCTTCCGCTGGTGCCGTCAACGGGTTAATCGCGCAGTCAGGCAACCCGGTTTCATCGGCAGAAGATACGGATAAGGTGCCGTCTGGCGCAAGTTCACTCCCCGGTTCTGACACGAAGGCGGGTGAGGTCTCCGGCAAGAACAAGCGCAAGGATGGAAGTAAGGATAATCCGGCGCAAGACAGCGTATCGGAAACGGTATTCAAGGAAATGGTCATTACCGGCGAGACCGAGCGTGACACCCATTACACTTCGCCTTCGACGCGCGTGACCCGGTCACAGATCGAGTTGCAGAACGCGCAAACCACGGAGGAGGTACTGAAATATCAACCGAGCCTGCAAATCCGGCAGCGGTATGTCGGCGATCCCAACGGTGTTCTGGGTATTCGCGGTGCGGACATGTTCTCGACCGCACGCAATATGGTCTATGCCGATGGCTTGCCACTGCACAACTTTCTGCAGGCTTCCTTTAACGGCGCGCCGCGCTGGTCGCTGATCGGCCCAAATGAAATCGATTCCGTCGATATCGTGTATGGGCCCTTCTCGGCGGAATATAGCGGCAACTCCATCGGCGGTGTGGTAAACATAAAAACGCGCATGCCGCGCAAGCAGGAATTTTATGTCGAGAGCAGCCTGTTCATTCAGCCTTATAAACTTTACGGGCCGGATCAAGGGACTTTCATAGGCGATCGGCAATACGTATCGTATGGCAACCGGATCCAGGACCGGTTTACGGTATTCCTGGCCTACAACCGACTTGAAGCGCAGAGCCATCCTCAATCCTACTTCATTGACAATACGGGTTTGAAAGACCCCGCTTTAACGGATCCGACTGAAACCGCGGTTACTGGCGGCATACGTACGCCGGATACACGGGGTACCCCCAGCATTATCTATGGCGACACCGGACCAGAGAAAGTTAATACTCACCTGTTCAAGGGCAAGTTTGGGTATGACATAACCTGGGATCTTCAGGCAATTTTTACTGTCGCCTACGAAGATCGTACGCGGAACGGTAACAACCCCAAGAATTATTTAAGTGATCCACTCGGGCAGGCATTTTGGGGGGGTGGCGGGAATAACGCTTCACCGGCAGATGCCAATTTGCAAAATGCCGCTCTCGATGGGTCATCCTTTGATGTTTTACGGAGGGGTTTTGGTGCCAATAAGGACGATCGTCAGACTTTAAACCTTGGCTTGCAGCTACGGGGCGCCCTTACTCCCAACTGGAATATCGATACAACTATCAGTCATTTCGATGTTCTCAAAGATACTCGCGCTACTGCCTTTCGTAATAAAAATGATCCGGGTAATACTGGGGAAGGTCAAATCCAAGACTTCAAAAAATTCAGTTGGCTGAACTATGACCTCAAGCTAAGTACGTCAGCGCTATTCGGCAACCAGAAGCTATCATTTCTGAGTGGATATCATTTTGATCAATACAATTTAAGCTTTCGGCAGTATGATCTGACGGACTATGCCACGCTCACTCGCGGCGCCTTGCAGGCTAACCGGAACAACGATGGTCAAACATCGACACACGCGGTCTTTGCCCAATCCGCATATCGTTTCATGCCCGACTGGGATGTAACGGCAGGAGCGCGCCAAGAATGGTGGTCGGCTTCCAACGGTGTTGTCGGAAGTACTTCAGTACCGGATCGCGCCGAATCCGCATTGTCACCTAAAGTTTCACTGGGCTATGAGCCTGGGCCGTTGAAATTCCGTTACTCCTTTGGTCGAGCCCACCGATTTCCCGTCATTGCCGAGCTTTATCAATCAATTGGTACTCCAACCCAGATTGTAGCGGCAAACGCGGCGCTCAAACCTGAAAACGGGGTACACCATAACTTCATGGTTGAATACACGCTGCCCAAGGGTTACGTCCGCGTGAACGTGTTTCGCGATGATATCAAGGACGCCATTCAACAAGTCCTGGCAGCATCAGGCATTCAAACGCGGAGTTCGTTCCAGAATATCGATCAGACGAGCACTACCGGGGTTGAGTTTATTTTTGACCAGCGGCGGATATTGGGTTCGAAATTCGATTTCATGTTTAATGGCACCTGGATGAACGCAAAAGTGGACAAAGGCCCCACCATTATTTTCACGGATTCGACCGGAAGGCCAAGTGATTTCGATCTTACGGGTAAACAACGTATCCGTTTACCGCACTGGCGCGCGAATTTCTTCACCACCTATCATGCCACCGACGCATGGGATATCGCATTTTCAGGCCGTTACACCAGTGATTCGTTTAACGATCTCGATAACCGGGATCATGTGAACAACGTTTTCGGGTCTCAGAGCGATTTTTTCTTCATGGACTTCAAGACCAGCTACCGGCACAAGTTCCAGAGCGGCCTTAAAAGTCGATTCTCGTTCGGTATTACCAACCTGAACAATGACAAGGCCTTTGTTTTTCACCCCTATCCCCAACGCACCTTCCTGGTGGAAGCTGCGTTCAGCTATTAACGTAACGAGTTATTGCATGATCAGGATGATGCGGACCATGCGAACAAGTTGGCTACCCCATCCAGACCCACGTGATTGATAGCATAAGTCGCCTTTTCCTGTACGATGGGCTTCGCATGATAAGCGATGCTCACCCCAGCCTCTTCCATCATTTTGAGATCGTTGGCGCCATCGCCGATGGCGATTACCTGCTCGCGCCTCAAGCCCAGCTTTTCGCGCACAATTTTTAGCACTTCGGCTTTTCCCGAGGCACCGATGATTTCCCCCAGTACCTTGCCGGTGAGCTTTCCATCCGTAATTTCGAGTTTGTTGGCTGCGGCATAATCGAGATTCAGTTTTGTTTTTATTCTATCCGTAAAAAATGTGAATCCGCCAGAGATGACCATACTCCTGAGGCCGGCGGATTTCATTCGTTGCAGCATTTTTTCCGCACCGGGACTTAATCGCACGCGCTCATCGTAAACCTGTTGCAATGCATCCTGGTCCAACCCTTGCAGCAAGGCAGTGCGCTGCCTCAAGCTTTCCGCGAAGACGATTTCGCCGCGCATGGTTCTCTGTGTAATTTCCGATACCTGAGGTTTCACCCCGTGCATATCGGCTATCTCATCAATGGATTCGATCGCAAGCAGGGTTGAATCCATATCCATCGCAACCAGGCCAAAATCGGAGAGCTGCACTGTTTGTTCGATAAATGCAAAATCCAGTTCGGCGTCGGCGCAGTATTCAGCCACATGCTCGCGGCGGCTTGCGTTTTCCAGCCGAAACGCCTGGCCTGTGATCTGTTCGATATGGTCAGCGCCGGCGAGTTTCGCCAACTCTCTCAAATCGCTGTTTGCTACCTCAAGCCCTTGTATTATCAGATTCATATACCGTTCCATTTATTGTTAAAGATATTTCCAGTCCCCTTCGAGCGCGCTCGAAGATAGCCTGGGCAGAGTCCAGGCGTGCTATTGCTTCAAGAGAGAATAGATGGAGTGGCCGCTCCTGTACGCCTTCCTGTATACCTGTAGGGCGGTCCGAGGCAGGCCCCCACATTTTTATGCCGCGGAGAAGGCCAATGTAGCGGGACTGATATTTTGCTGGCAACCCGACATTCTGCCAGTAATCGCTGCCAACTTCCACATCGAATTGCTGGAGCGCTATTTACGCAGTGGTTCCGGTACCCGGATACACACCTGCCTGAAGATACAATCACCTATGTCGGCTCGACCTTTCAACCTAAATCCGGTAGTGGACGGGGTGAAGTGTACGGTTTTTGAGGTGCAGGGCAAGGCGCAACGACGCGGAATGGTCATTCCATTCCAAGGAGTTGCAACGCAGCCATGTGCCACAAAAATTGTGCAATTCACCCCGTAGCGCCCTCACCCGGAAGGTGAGCATCAACTAATATGAAATATTGTTTATTAATCATGACACTGATCTATTAAATAAGCGGTCAACTACCGGATTTAGGTTCAAGGTCTCGAAAAGCGTTTTCAGGTCCTGATGATCGAGCGAATGAGGATGTGCTTGCCGGCGCCTTGCTCTATATCTGCTGCCCCGTTCGATGAGCGGGACGATGAGCGGCACGCTAATAAATTTTATCTGACCAGCCTCAGACCACACATTGAAAGTGGCGATGCTTACCACATAAACCGGAACTGAGCGATAATATCTGCTTCAATATCAGGATGCGGAGATAACCGAGTCATGGCACCATTGAAGCGGTCAGTTAAGCGCTACAGTCTTTCAAAGCTTCAGCCAGTACAAATGCCGGGCCGGATAGTTTTCGGCCTTATCGGCGTGATCATGGCGGGATGCAGCATTCTTCCAAAAGCATCTCCATCCCAAGCTGAGATTGGCGACTCCCTCTGGTCATCCTGCGTTGGGAAGCAGCAGGAAATCGAGCGCCTGCAAAAGCTGCTTGTGGAAAAAGAGGCGCAGCAGCAGGAAATCGAGCGCTTGCAGAAGCTGGTGGCGGAAAAGGAGGCGCAGATCCGCAGCCAGGAGGCCCGGCAGCAGGATCAGGCAAAGACATTACAGGAAACCAGCAGCCAGGCTGCTCATGCGCAGGTGAAACTCAGGCGTTTGGCTACACGTCCTGCCGCTGCCTCTACCATTGCGGAAGTTGAAATGGTCATGGAAAACCTGAAGTCATCCCCAGCCACAGGCTCCGATCAGTTATTGCAAGCTCAGGCAGCGCGCCTGCTGAACGCGGCCGCTACATCGTACGCAGAGGACAACTATGCCGCCGCAATGGATTATGCTGCGCAGGCTCGCGAGTTTATCAACATGATGACAAACAGCCACGGCCGCAAGAGCGCGGAGTCGCGTCAAGTAACGGTCTCGTTGCAGGTTCCTATCCCGCTTCGCGCCATTGCCAATAGCAATCTGCGCCAGAAGCCGGGCTTGAATGCTGCGGTGCTCGGCGTATTAAAGAAGGAATCCCTGATGATAGCGGATGCCTATCAGGGCCAATGGCTGTTGATCTCAGCCGATGGACGGTCGGGATGGGTACTCAATACGCTGGTGGAAGCGCACCTGGGCAAACAGTAAATACCGGCGGACAAACGACGGACTAATAAGCACTATAGGCCTGGTTGCGACCAGCCCGCTTTGCTTGATAGAGCGCTTTATCAGCGCGAGTGAACACTGCGGTTGGCGTCATATCGTCGAGTTGACACTGCACGATACCGATACTCACCGTTACTGCAATCGTCGAGCCGTTGGCGCCATATTGTGCATTTTCTACATGTGAACGGATGCGTTCCGCGGTTTTCGCTGCCAGGTCCGCAGAAGTATCAACCAGAATAATAATAAGTTCATCACCGCCGTAGCGTGCCGCATAGTCGATGCTACGGACAGACTGAAGCAGTATCCGGGCTACGCTTTGCAGAATTTCATCGCCGGTGACGTGGCCATAGGTATCGTTTAATGTCTTGAAGTGATCGATATCCAGCATTAATAATGCAAACTGCCGCTGCGTGCGTTTAAAGCGCGCAAGCTCATCGGCCAGAATCGCATCGAGTTTACTGCGATTGTACAGGCCAGTAAGACTATCGGTGATGGAGAGTGTCTCCAGCACCTGATTCTGCTGTTGCATGGCTTCATTGGCGGCCATGATCTCGGCGTGACTCTGGCGCAACCGATCCGCCATCTGATCGAATACCACTGTAAGACGACCGAGCTCGTCATTTCGTTTTGCCGAAAGCCGTACCTCCAGATCGCCCCCGGCAATGCGGTCCGCGGCACGGATCAGCCGTTGCAACGGCGCAACAATCGAGCGTCCCATCTGGAAGGCCACGGCTGCCACTACCAGAACCAGTGCGCCTACCAGCCCCAGAAACATATTCCGAAGTTCTATCCACTGACCATAAACCGCGGCGCGATCGAGCTCTGCCACAATGACGACTCCCGGTTCCGCGGATACCTCGGCCAATCCAATTACGTTGCGATGCGTCAGGCCATGAAAAGCCATGGAGTTGCCCGGTTGAGCGAGCAGATACCGCAGCACCGACGGATCCAGTTGCGGCAATTTATCTGTGCCGGCCTGACTGCTGACAAGCGCTCTGCCGTCTGAATCAAGCAGAATCACTTCGCCTGGCGGCGATTTTATCTCACTTTTCAGACGGGGCTGCAAGCTATGAAGATCCAGCACGGCCACCAATGCACCCATCAATAAATTGTCATAGGACAATACCGGAACTGCAACGCTAAGTGTGGCGGTAGCATATTCCTTGTCCCAGTGTGGCGGTGCAATCACAAGGCCTTCCGTGAGGGAACTCTGGGGCCAATCATCGGGGAGGGTCACTGTGACGGGCGTTTCCGCGCTGCTCGCCACAACTTTACCGGTAGCATCCACGACAGTCAGTTCCAGTATCGTGTCGAGTTTTACCTGCACCGACCGCAGATAATGCGCCAGGGCTTGCGGATTTCCACCCGGCAAGCTTGTTTCGGGATGGTTGACCGCTGATAGACCGTCTATGACGGCACTGGACGTGGACGTTACGTGCACCTCGTGGACACGTTTATCAATCCAGAGTTCTATTTCGCGGCTGGCGTAACTTGTCATGGCGCGGAGTTCACGGGTTACATTATCGCTTATCTGCGCCTCGTTCTGCCGAAAGGACAACAACCCCAGCCCTAACGACGGGATGAGTGTGGCCATCATGGCAAACACAACAATTTTGCTTTTAATGCTCCTTAGCCACGACATCAGGATGGTTTTCCGGCATAAACGATTATTAACGGACAGGTTATGCCCGAATGAAGGGCGATTATCCTGAAAAGCTGCGATTAAGCATGTATTTTTTCGTACAAACCGGAAGCGTCATAATGTCAATAGTACTTATCTGAAGGAATACCAAAACGCTTGATCGACGCTACGCCATTTTGCGCAACTGGATTTTCAGCGACTCAATTCGGTGATCAAACTTTTTATCCGCGTTACCCGTTCTTTCACTCCCGGGATCTGTACTTTTATTTTCAGGCGATCGGGACCGGAAAGTTCATAATCGCGGCTGCGTTGAAGGAGCGCGACGATTGTTGCGGCATCGACCGGCGGGTTGGGGATGAATTGCACCTGGATGGCGTCAGCGCTCGCTTCAATGCGAGTAATTCCCATGGGTGTAGCTGCAATACGCAAACGGTGGCAATCCAGCAGTGCTCTGACGGGATCCGGCAAGAGACCGAAGCGGTCCGATAATTCTATTTGAATATCATCCAGTTGATCATCATTTGTGCAATTCGCCATGCGCTTGTACAGTACCAGGCGCTCATGTACGTCATTGCAGTATCCATCAGGCAACAAGGCGGGAACATGTAAATTTATTTCGGTGGCAACGCCCAGGGGATGCTGCATATCGGGTTCTTTGCCCTCCTTTAATGATCGAACCGCAGCATCAAGCATGGTGGAGTAGAGAGTGAAGCCGATTTCCTGCATCTCGCCGCTTTGCGATTCGCCCAGTACTTCGCCGGCGCCGCGAATTTCCAGATCGTGCATGGCGAGATAAAAACCCGCACCCAGTTCTTCCATGGCTTGAATGGCTTCCAGACGTTTCCTGGCTTGTGTTCCAAGTGCCTCTTCCTCCGGTACCAATAGATAAGCGTATGCCTGATGGTGGGAGCGGCCTACGCGTCCGCGCAACTGATGTAATTGCGCCAGACCGAATTTGTCCGCGCGATTGATGACAATGGTATTGGCGGTGGGAACATCGATACCGGTTTCGATGATGGTTGTGCAAAGCAGCAGATTGAAGCGCTGCTGATAAAAATCCTTCATCACATGTTCCAGTTCGCGTTCGCGCATTTGCCCATGGGCAATGCTTATGCGCGCCTCCGGCAACAACCGGGCGAGCTTGTCATGCATGGGTTGAATGGTGCTCACTTCGTTGTGCAGAAAATATATCTGCCCGCCGCGTTTTAATTCGCGCAAGCATGCTTCGCGGATGATGCCTTCGGAAAAACGATTGACAAAAGTTTTGATGGCGAGCCGTCTTTGCGGAGCGGTAGCGATCACGGAAAAGTCACGCAGACCTTCCAGCGACATGGCAAGCGTACGGGGAATGGGTGTGGCGGTAAGCGTCAATACGTCCACTTCAGAACGCAGACTTTTCAGTTGTTCCTTGTGACGTACACCGAAGCGATGCTCCTCGTCGATGATGACCAGGCCCAGGTTGCTGAATTTCACCCCTTTCTGGACCAGTTTATGCGTGCCGATGACGATGTCGATTTGCCCGGTAGCCAACCCCGCCAAGGCCTGGGTTTGTTCCTTCGACGAGCGGAAACGCGATAGCTCCGCAATTTTTATGGGCCATTCGTTCGAGATCAGGCTGAAGCGATCGGAAAAATTCTGGAAATGTTGCTCAGCCAGGAGCGTGGTGGGTACCAGTACAGCCACCTGTTTACCATCGGCAACCGCGACAAAGGCTGCTCGCAAGGCCACTTCGGTCTTGCCGAAACCAACATCTCCGCAGATCAGGCGGTCCATGGGCTTGGACGAGGCCAGATCCTCGATTACCGCATCGATCGCGGCGGCCTGATCGGGCGTTTCCTCAAAACCGAAACCTTCAACAAATGCTTCATAATCATGTTGCCTTAGCCTGAACGCGTGGCCGACACGAGCGGTACGCTGAGCATAAAGATTCAGCAGTTCCGCAGCGGTATCGCGCACCTGTTGCATCGCTTTACGCTTGGCCTTGTCCCATTGACCGCTGCCGAGTTTATGCAGCGGCGCAGCTTCGGGCGTCGCCCCGCTGTATCGCCCAATAAGGTGCAGTTGCGAAACCGGTACATATAACTTATCTCCACCGGCGTATTCAAGTGATAGAAATTCTGTTGCGCCTTCTCCCATATCCATGCTTACCAGCCCGAGGTAGCGGCCGATGCCGTGCTGCTCATGCACAACCGGGTCGCCGGATTTGATCTCGGACAAATCGCGCAGCATCGCATCGGCCACTGCGGAAGTCTTGCGCGAATCACGTTCGCGGCGGCCGTGCAAATGCCTTGCATACAGCTCGTTTTCCGTAATGAAGGCCGTTCTTTCGCCACGGAATATAAAACCGTTGTGCAAGGGCCCCACGCCAAGCATGAAAGCTTTGTTACTTGACCGAAATTGCGCGTAGTCATCGCAGATATCGATATCCAGCCCATACTGTTTCAGATGATCTGAAATCAGTTCCCGCCTGCCGAGGCTTTCCGCCAATAGCAATGTTCGCCCACCGGGAGAGGTGAACTCGGAGGCGAATTCCGCGATAAAATTATCAAGTCTCTCAGCTGGGTTGTCAGCGCGGCGATCAATCTGAAGAGGCGGTAGCGAGCGGGTCCAGCTTTGAGTTTCCGCTTTCGAGGTTTGAGCATCGTACGGGATCTCGATGCGTGCGTAGGGCTTCAGTGCGCCGAAGAAAGCCTCCGTCGTGACGAATAATTCTCCCGGTGCCAGCAATGGATGATCATTGTCGCCACGCAGCAGTTGATAGCGTGATTGCGTGTCGCGCCAGAAGTTTTCCACTGCCGGATGGATTTCATGGTGCAGGCATAGCAGCGTTGTTTGCGGCAAGTAATCGAAGATTGTCGCGGTGTGCTCAAAAAAAAGCGGCAAATAATATTCGATGCCCGCAGGCGTGGCACCTTTGCTTATATCTCTGTAGATACGGCTCTTCGATGGATCCCCTTCGAATTGTTCGCGAAAACCACCTCGAAAACGACCGCGTGCTTCCTCGTCGAGAGGGAACTCGCGTGCCGGCAGTAATCTGATCTCGGTGACGGGATAGACACTTCTCTGCGTATCCACATCAAACGTACGGATGGTTTCGATTTCGTTATCCAGCAAGTCGATGCGGTAGGGCAGCGGGCTGCCCATGGGAAACAGATCCACCAGCCCGCCACGCACGCTGTATTCCCCCGGCGAGAGCACTTGCGTTACGCGGCTGTAGCCCGCCAAAGTCATCTGGCCGCGTAGCGTGTTCAGATTAAGCGTTTCTCCCCGCTTGAGAAAAAAAGTATGCGCGGCCAAGTACGCTCGCGGTGGCATCCGGTATAACGCGGTAGTGACAGGAACGATCAGTACGTCGCAGGCGCCGCTCATGAGCTGGTAAAGCGTGGCAAGCCGGTCGGAAACAAGATCCTGATGAGGTGAAAAGGTATCGTAGGGCAGGGTCTCCCAGTCCGGCAGCAGCCGTGTTTTCAACTCGGGGGCAAAGAAGGGGATTTCCTCCAGCAGCCTTTGGGCGGCGAGTGCGCTTGACGTAATGATGGCGACAGGTTTTGCTTCCTGCGCCAGTTTTGCCAAAGCCAGGGCATCGCCTGAACCGTCGAAATGACCATAGCGGGTCATCGAACCGCACTGGGGAATAGTCAACTTGAATGGCATCTGTACTGTTTTCAATGGCCGCAACCGATAAATGTCGCGCTCCACATAAAAAAGAGAGACATTATATGCCAGTTATAATGCCGTATATCCAGCAGACGGATGGCTTGCTGCGAAAGTATGTTTCTTTCATCCTTCCCCGAAAAAATGGAGAGCGATAAAAAAGTGCATATCAGGGATCTGCTCACGAAACGGAAAAAATCGTACGTTAAGCCCCAGCGATCACCCGTAGCGGCCGGAACTTGCCCCGTTCGACGAGCTTGTGTTGCCGCCAGATGTAATCGCCGGTCAGGTTGATGTGCTCCCAGCCAGACGACGGCCGCGGCGATCTCCTCGGACTTTCCATCCGTTCGACCGGCTCCTCCGCAATCACCGATCACCTTCGCGCGTCCTTCGGCCGTGCCCCCAGTGAAGCGACCCATCATCGGGGTGTCAATGTACCCGGGGCAGACGGCGTTAACGCGGATGTTCTGCGCGGCGTAGTCGAGGGCCGCCGATCGGGTTAGGCCGATCACGCCGTGCTTCGCGGCGGTGTACGCGGGGTGCCGATGACCCCAGCACCCGAGGAGGTGTTCACGATCGCCCCGCCGCCCTGCTTGAGGATCAGCGGTATCTCGTGCTTCATGCACAGGAAGACGGCGCGGAGGTCGATGTTGAGGATTCGGTCCCACTCCTCCTCGTCCAACTCCGCGGTCGGAGTCAGCTTCTTCCGTTCGACGCCGACGTTGTTGAAGGCGAAGTCCAGCCGCCCGAAGGCCTCGACGGTCTTGTCCAAGGCCACCTTCACGTCCTCGGCCCGCGTCACGTCGCACCGGACGGTGAGCGCCTGCCCGCCTTGCTCCTCGATTAGGCGGATCGTTTCCTGGTTGCCCTGCCCGGATACGTCGGCGACCACCACGCTGGCCCACTCGCAGGCGAACGCCAGCGCCGCCGCGCGACGATGCCAGCCAGTATGGACGGCGGCTCAACTTCCATTCGGCGGTGTATCAAGAATTCAAGCTTCGGCCGTGAGCTGTCGGAGCTGGGCTTTGGTGAATTCGTTAATGAGAAGCTGATTAATGTTGCACCCTCAGGTTCACCGCCATGGGGGCCTATCAAATAAGGGTTAACAAATGGTTGCACGTGTATGCTGGAAAACGGCGTAGCATTGGTATGAGGTTGCGGCTAGGTTGGCTCATCTGGTAGCCCTCTTAAGTCAGCTCAGTCCTCATGCAGCATCTCGAAACGCTGCGCGAGAAAATCAACTAACGCCCGCACAGATGGCAGAAGACCGCGCCGGGACGGAAACACCGCATGAATGATTTCCCGACACGGCGCCCAGTCTGGCACCAGCCTAACCAATGA